>NZ_BAAAKW010000030.1:0-161888 GCF_039527955.1 Rhodoglobus aureus
CAACCGGCCACGCAAAATCCTCGGCTGGGCAACACCCGCCGAAGTCTTCCAAGAACTATCATCGAACCAAACCACACCGTGTTGCACTTCGAACTAGAACCCGGGGAATTGGCTCTCAGCGCAGACTTCGTATACAGTCATCTAGCACGCGAAAACGGGTAACCAAATCGGGTGTGAATGCGGATGTGGCGCAGTGGTAGCGCATCACCTTGCCAAGGTGAGGGTCGCGAGTTCGAATCTCGTCATCCGCTCGAGTGAGAAGTGTCAGCCTCGCTGGCGCTTCTCATGTGCGGTGGAGTGGCCGAGAGGCGAGGCAGCGGCCTGCAAAGCCGTATACGCGGGTTCAAATCCCGTCTCCACCTCGGTAATTAGTGGTTATTAACTAAATAGCATGAGCGATTGGCGCAGCGGTAGCGCGCTTCCCTGACACGGAAGAGGTCGCTGGTTCGATCCCAGTATCGCTCACGATGAAGCCCCGGTTAGCCGGGGCTTCTGCTTTTGACCCGCGGCTATTGAGCTCACCGCCTCCGATCCTCTACTTGCTCGGGCTTGCGAGCGCGGCAGAGAATTCTCGCGCCACCCGGGCCACGAAAGTTCCCGCTTCATCGAGGTGACCGCCGAGCCGAGCCTTCGGTGCGCTGACGTTGAGGGCAGCGACAAGGTTTCCCCGAAAGTCATACACGGGCGCTGATACTCCAACCACACCGATTTCGAATTCTTCATCGACGGTTGCGTAGCCGCGCGAGCGAATCAGCTCAATTTCGCGAATCAGGCTTTCTGCATCGGTGACTTTGAGATTGGATGCCGGCACGCTGTCGCCTCGCGTCGCAGTTCCGATCTGGGGTGCGGGCGACGAGACAATCGCGTCACCTCCGTTGGCTTCCAACATCTGGGAGAGTTCCTCATCACTCCAGGTGCTCACCAGCACGCGTCCGGCAGACGTGCGCCAGATTGACGTGCTCACGCCCTCCCAACCGAGGCCGCGAAATGCGTGCTCACTCAGTTCGCTCGTGAGCGTCAGTACGCTGTCACCTCGAAGCACACAGAGGTGAGTGGTCTCATGCGTCGCCGAAACAACTCTGCGCAGGAACGGCATGGCAACGTGCACGAGCTGTGCTTCTGCGGTTCGTGCAGCCAGAGCGTAGAGCTGATGCCCAAGGCGGTAGGCGAGCGATACCGGATCCCGCGCAACTAGACCGGCATCCGCGAGCGTCGACAGCGTGCGCGAAACCTGCCCTTTGTCGCGATTCGAGATCTCGGCGAGGCGCACTACGCCAAGGCCCTGCGAGGAGATTGCTTCTTGTGTGCCGAGCGCTTCGAGCAGTTCGAGATCCCGTCGCAGTCCAGCGGAATTGCGGCGTTTCGGTGGTGAAGTTATGTCGCTCATGAGATCACCGTAAACTATGGTTGACATTTCAACAACTACAGTTGCGCGAGTTCACAACTACCCCCTACAGTCTGTCCAACGGCACTCGCCGGGAACAGCGCAATCTCAACGATGAGAGGACCACGTAGACATGACGCCCTTCGACCTTGCCGGACTTTTTACGTTCTGGGGCCGACGATGGGATGACATTCTCGAGCTTGTACTCGAGCACATGTCGGTTGTAGCGATTTCGCTACTCATCGCGACCGTCATCGGAATTATGATCGGTGTCCTCGTCTGGAATCGACCAGTGCCCCGCTCAGTGGCTATTGCTTCCGCCGGCGTTGCACTGACGATCCCGTCCCTTGCACTTCTTGCCCTCATTACCCCAATCTTTGGTCTCGGGTGGACGCCGACGGTTCTGTCTCTTGTCTTTTATTCGCTGCTCCCCATCGTGCGCAACACGGTCGTTGGGCTTCGTGACGTGGCACCCGAGATTATGGAATCAGCACGCGGAGTTGGCATGAGCAACTTTCGAATTCTGGTTTCAGTTCAACTGCCGATTGCCTGGCCAATCATCCTTACCGGTGTTCGTGTCGCTGCTCAGCTGACAATCGGAATCGCCGCAATTGCCGCCTACGTTGCTGGCCCCGGCCTCGGACAGTACATCTTCCAAGGACTCTCATCGCTGGGGTCCAAGAACGCACTCAACCTCGCGCTGACCGGAACGCTCGGCGTGATCGTTCTAGCGCTCGTCGTTGACGCGCTATTTGTCCTCATCACTCGCTACACAACCTCGAGGGGTCTCCGTGCCTGAATCAACTTCCACCGGTGTAATCGCGATTGCGGACAACACCGCAGGCGTTTCCATTTCGCTTGACAACGTTGTCAAGACTTATCCGGGGCAGGCCACACCCGCAGTCGAACACTTCTCGATGGATGTCGCCCCGGGGGAGCTCATCATGTTCGTCGGACCCAGCGGTTGCGGCAAGACCACGACGATGAAAATGATCAACCGGATCATCGAACCAACCTCGGGATCAATCTCGATAGACGGGCGAGATGTGCTCTCGCTCGACCCGAATGAGCTTCGTCGCCACATCGGTTACGTAATTCAGCAGATTGGTCTCTTTCCGCATATGACGATCGCGGAAAACATTGGCGTCGTTCCTAAGCTCTTGGGCTGGACCAAAAAGAAGACTGCTGACCGTGTCGACGAATTGCTCGAGACGGTGCAGCTCGATCCTCGAGAGTTTGCAGGGCGGTACCCCAAGCAACTCTCTGGTGGTCAACAGCAACGCGTAGGTGTGGCCCGTGCACTAGCTGCCGACCCTCCAGTGATGCTGATGGATGAACCATTCGGTGCAACCGACCCGATCACGCGCGAAAAGCTCCAGGCAGAGTTCCTGCGTCTGCAGGCATCCATAGGCAAGACGATCATTTTCGTTACCCACGCCTTTGACGAAGCGGTTCTGCTTGGCGACCGAATCGCCGTGCTGAGTGAACGCAGTCAGATTGAACAGTTTGATACCCCGGCGAAAATTCTTGCGACACCGGCCAATGACTATGTCTCTTCCTTTATCGGTAGCGGTGCGGCCCTTAAACGTCTGGTGCTCGTACCCGTCACCGAGGCACACCTAGGTCTGGCATCCTCAGCAAGCAGCACGCCGTCGATCGACGCATCCGACAATCTCCGTGATGCGCTCGACCTGCTAATTGTGACCGGCGCTCCACTCATCAACGTGGTATCTCGCGACGGAAGTGCAGTCGGCTCGCTCACAGTTGCGAGCATCTCTGCGGCGCTGGGTGCAGAGGCGCCCGGAACTACAGCAGCCGCTGCGAGCACGTCATGACAATCATCACTGAGACCCAGGTTTTAGCAACTGTCTCCGCCACCGACGTGAGCTCGATTCGCGATCGCTTCTGGACGTGGAAGCGTTTCGTGACACCGCTGATTGTTGTTGTTGTTCTTGGTGGTTTGCTTGCGTGGGTTTCGTCCCTGCAACTCGACTCCATTGAAGCGCGCACACTGAATTGGCCCTACATCGTATTGCGAGTAAAAGAGCACCTCCTTTTGGCCGTGTCCGCTTCAGCTCTCGTTGCAGTGCTCGCTATTCCGATAGGCACGCTGTTAGCAAAGACAAAGTCGAAGGTGTTGAAGGGCGTCGTGCTCACCCTGGCCAATATCGGTCAGGCGACACCAGCAGTTGGTGTCGTCATTCTTCTCGCCATCATTTGGCAGACCGGATTCACAACCGCGCTTACGGCACTCGTGATCTACGCCTTCTTGCCAGTACTTCGCAACACGATGATCGGTATCCAGCAGGTCGATGCCAGCGTTCGGGAGTCAGCACGGGGAATGGGAATGACACCGCTCCAAGTTCTCTTTCGCATCGAGCTTCCGCTTGCGGTGCCAGTGATCCTTGCTGGCCTTCGCACTGCACTCGTGTTCGCAGTCGGCGTTGCGACAATCGCCACCTTCATCAACGCCGGCGGACTCGGCGACATGATCGTCAACGGTCTCAAACTGCAGCGCTATCCGGTGCTCGCAGTCGGAGCGGTGCTCGTTGCGTGTATTGCGCTTCTCATCGACTGGGTCGCAAGCCTAGCCGAAGACTTCCTCACGCCTCGCGGCGTCTAATACCCACCACAGCAATTCAGCTTCACCAAACAGCTACACCAATTCACTAACCCCATCTGGAGAAACAATGAACAAGAGAATTCTGCCCATCGTCGCCGTTGCCGCGGCCGGAATGCTCGCCCTCACGGCGTGCTCCTCCGCTGACACCGTCTCCGGTAGCCAAGGAACTGAACTCGAAGGCCTCACCGGTGATATCGGTGCGAAGGACTTCTCGGAGCAGTTCATCCTCGCCCACATCACCAGCCAGCTTCTCAACGCCCACGGCGCAGATACCGAGGCAAACACCAAGCTCGTTGGCTCGGCTAATGTGCGCCAAGCCCTCGAGAACGATGAGTTCATCGGCTACTGGGAGTACACCGGCACGTCGTGGATCACCTACAACGGAAACACAGGCCCGGTTCAAGGGACCGAAGCTCAGTTCGAAGCAACGAAAGACGCTGACGCAGCAAACGGCATCGCATGGTTGAACCCTGCACCACTCAACAACACATATGCCTTTGCGATTCGTGCAGAGAAGGCAAAAGAACTCGGGGTGAAGACCCTCAGTGATATTGCAGCCCTACCGATGTCAGAGCAGACGTTCTGTATCGAGAGCGAATTCTCCACTCGTGACGACGGCTGGCCCGGACTCAAGGCTGCATACGGACTCGACATCCCCGACTCCAACGTTGCGCTGCTCGACACCGGCGTCATTTACACGGCGACTCAGAAGGGTGACGACTGCAACTTCGGCGAAGTCTTCCAAACTGACGGCCGAATCCCTGCGCTCGACCTCGTAGTAATGGAAGACGATGCGCAGTTCTTCCCCGCGTACCAGGGAGCATTTACGCTGAGCCAGGCAACCCTCGACGAGTACCCTGAGATTGCGGAGATCATCGACCTCATCTCGCCGCTGCTCACCACCGAGCAGATGCAAAAGCTGAACGCACTCGTCGACGTTGAGGGTGAAGACCCCGAAGACGTAGCTACCGACTGGCTCACGGAACAGGGCCTCATCTAATGTCACAGGCCGTTCAGATTGGCGAAAGCTTCATTGGTGAAGGTGTCAATGCAGCGCATGTCAACACAGTGTTCGGCCACCGCGATGGACCAACGGGTGTGGCGTGGGCGACAGCTCTCGCCACACCCAGCGCAGGACACGTGCCATTTATGGCCGTACTGCGGCCATCGTTGCCGGTGAAGCCGCTCACCCTCTTCGTTACCAAAGCCGCGCCGGCTTCGGATGCACACGGGCTCAACATCTGGGGCCCAGCTCAGGCGGGAATTGCCGCAGGAGTTGCGGATGCTCTCGCCGATGGAGTCATCACTGTGGAGCAGGCAGATACTCACGTGGTCATTGCCGCAGTCTGGGTGAACCCTGGTGCGGATGATGCAGACACCGTATACCTCAACAACCGTGAGTCAGTGCGAACTGCTCTCTCCAATGGCCGGGATTCGCTTCCGACGGTGGAAGCGGTAATTGATGCTCGTCACACACCGACAAACCCCTTTTACACTCCGAAGGTTTGACAGATGAAGATCACTTCCATCTCCCTCACGCGGCTACTGCTGCCGCTTGATCCGCCGTTCAATGCGGCGTGGGATTCCAACCCGCGCACCGAGTTCACCGCCACCCTTGTCACGGTCGAGACCGATGAGGGCCTCACTGGATACGGCTCGGGCGACACCATGGACGGTTTCGCGGCCTACGAGCACCTTTTCATCGGGACTGACCCACTGCAGATTCTCAATCAGGTGCGTCGCATCGAGACCATCAACTTCCACGGCGGTCGTTACTGGCCACTCGAAGCTGCGCTGTGGGACATCATCGGGCAGGTCGCCGGACTTCCGGTGAGCGTTCTGTTCGGCGGCGCGCACGACCGACTTCCGGCATATGCCTCAAGCGGAGAGTTGAAGGCTCCCGAGGCACGAGCGGAATCAGCGGTCGCGGCCAAAGAGCGTGGCTTTAAGGCGATGAAGATCCGAATTGCACGCGATCGAATCGCGGAGGGTATTGCTTCGGTGCGCGCTGCCCGCGAAGCGGTCGGTAACGACTTCGACCTTATGGTTGACCTCAACCAGATGTGGCGCATGTCGGGGGACATCGCTGCTGCGCTGCCGCTGGCGAAGGTGCAACGTCTTGCGGCAGAACTGCACGACCTCGGAGTGCTGTGGCTTGAAGAGCCGCTGCCACAGGTTGACGTTGCAGGTGCGAAGCGAGTGCGCCAGATGACAGGGATCCAGATATCTGGCGGCGAGATGGTGCGAAGTGCGCCCGAGATGATGGCCCTGATCGAGGCGGATGCATTCGACATTTACCAGCCTGATGTCGCCCTCGCGGTCGGAATGTATCGGGCGCGACAAGTTGCTGAGTCTGCAAACCTCCGACATCGTCTCTTCACGCCCCACACTTGGAGTAACGGACTCGGCTTGCTAGCCAACCTTCATGTTGCTGCGGGCGTCGACGCCGGGCCATACCTTGAGTTCCCCTACGACCCACCAGGGTGGACACCCGAACGACGAGACTTCTTTATGAGGCCGCTCGAAATCGACAGCAATGGTGATCTCATCGTTCCTCAGCGCCCAGGACTAGGCGTAGAGATCGACTGGGACGCTGTGGCTCGTTTTACGGTTGATTAGTTACCTCACCACAAGAATGGATGCACGCGACATGAATAACTGGATCAGCGCCGCAGCGGCGCTCAAGCCGCAAACGCAGCTCTTCATCGACGGATCTTTTCGTCCTGCGCTCGATGGCTCCAGCTTCGAGAGCATTGCACCGCGGGACGGTGCGCTGATCTCGTCGATCAGCGCCGCCGGTGACGCGGATGTTGATGCGGCTGTACAGGCGGCCTCACGCGCCTTCGAGGCAGGCTCATGGTCGCGTGCCGACCGACGCCACCGGGCCCGCGTGCTTATGCGACTCTCTGAGCTCATGCTCGAGAACCTCGACGAGCTTGCGCTGCTTGAGTCAATCGACTCTGGTCATCCCATCTCGGACGCGCGCAATGTTGATGTGCCCACAGCGGCGCGTGTGTTCCGTTGGTACGCGGAGGCTATCGACAAGGTCTACGACGAGGTTGCGCCTACGCCACAGGATGCCCTAGCACTGGTCACTCGTGAGCCCCTGGGCGTCATCGGTGCCGTGGTTCCATGGAACTATCCACTCATCATCACCTCGTGGAAGGTTGCCCCGGCACTGGCTACCGGAAACTCGATCGTACTCAAACCCGCTGAATTGACGAGCCTGTCAGCGCTCAAGTTGGCAGAACTCGCGAGCGAAGCCGGAATTCCTGACGGAGTTTTCAACGTCGTACCAGGCCTCGGTGCTGTCGCTGGCCAGGCATTGGGAATGCATCCGCTTGTCGACAAACTGACTTTCACCGGCTCGCCCGCTGTTGGCCGCGCGTTCATGCGGTACGCAGGGGAGTCGAACGGCAAGCAGGTCGCACTCGAGCTTGGCGGAAAGTCGCCGCAGATCGTGCTCGCAGATGCCGACAACCTTGAGGCTGCAGCATCGGCTATCGCCTGGGGAATCTTCTACAACGCTGGCCAGACCTGTCACGGTGGAAGCCGCTTGATCGTTGACGAGAAGGCACACGACGAACTACTTGAACGAGTGCTCGCGGTGGGGTCAAGTTTGACCCTGGGCGACCCGCTGGACGAGTCGACGCAGATTGGTGCGATTGCCAGTTCGGTGCAACTCGATCGAGTGCTCGGCTATGTCGATGTGGCCCGCAGCGAGGGCGCGATCGTACACGGCGGTCAACGTCAGCACCCTGCGGGCGTCAATGGCGGATTCTACGTGGAGCCGACTGTGTTCGATGGGGTCGATAACGCCGGCCGGATCGGTCAAGAAGAAATTTTCGGACCGGCGCTAGCCGTCACTACCGTCAACGGCGCAGCTGAAGCTGTGCGCGTTGCAAACGACTCCGCGTATGGCCTGGCTGCGAGCATCTGGACGAGTGACATTACTGTCGCTCACCGTGCCGCGCAACGGCTGCGCGCGGGCACGGTGTGGATCAACACTTATGACGCTGCGGATGTCATCACACCTTTTGGCGGTTTCAAGAATTCAGGGTCTGGTCGCGATCGCTCTCTGCATGCTCTTGATTCCTACACAGCACTAAAAACCACCTGGATCAATCTCGGCGACGACTCGTTCGAGGCACAATCATGAGAGGAAGCGACATCACCATGCACTCGACTTTGCCAACAGTCGGATTCATCGGACTCGGAAACATGGGATCGGGAATGACCCGAAACCTTCAAGCCGCTGGTTACCCTTTGGTCGTCAACGATATCCGTCAGGAAGCAGCTGCTCAGCTGATTGCTGGCGGTGCCGTTTGGGCGAACACTCCCGCAGAGGTTGCAGCATCGAGCGACCTCGTCATCACTATGCTTCCTACGCCTCGACACGTTGACATTGTTGTTAACGGGCCAGAAGGTCTGCTCGCAGGGATGGCAGATGGCGGCACTTGGATCGACATGTCAACTTCGATCCCGGAAGTTGCTCAGGGCGTTCGTGCTCGACACGAGGACCGCAATTTCCACATTCTGGATGCTCCTGTGAGCGGAATGTCTGTCGGAGCGTCCAGCGGAATGTTGCAAATCTTTGTTGGGGGAGACGCTGACGATGTGGCTCGACTCCGACCGGTATTTGAGGCCATGGGAGACCCCGAGCGAATCCTGCATGTCGGACCTGCTGGCGCTGGGTATGCAGTGAAGTTGATGATCAACCAGCTCTGGTTCTCGCACCTCGTTGCCACGGCCGAAGTTCTCGCCGTCGGAGTCAAAGCCGGTGTTGACCTCGAAGTGCTGCGCGCGTCGCTCATCGCGAGTCCTGCCAACAGCAATTTCGTGCAGAACGATGTGCTCTCGATTCTCGACTACGGCGACTACGATGAAGGTTTCGCGATCGCGCTAGCCTGCAAAGACTTGGGCTTGTCGATAGACTTGGCACGTTCTGTTGGTGTCCCGATCGAGCTTTCAGCCGTCGTTGAACAGATTTTCCGTCGTGCGAAAGCACAGTACGGTGACCTCGCAGGCGAGATGTCCCCAGTGAAGCTCTACGAAGATCTCGTCGGAATTTCACTTCGCCGGGAGCCCCAGCTGGAGGCAGCCGCATGAGTGGGGCGATGCTAGCCCCGTTGCCGACTCCGATGGCAGAGCTTTCGATCACTCTTGACCCGAAGCCGGTTAGTTACTTCGGTCGCGGTCGAGTTGCGGAAGTAGGAGCGATTGTTGCGTCACTGGGTGCGAAGTCTGCCCTCATCGTTACTGACCCGTTCTTAGCGGCATCACCGATTGTTGCTGCTGTTCGCGCCTCGCTTGAGACAGCCGGTCTCACCGTCACCGTGTACGGCGATGTCACACCGAATCCGACTACGACCAACCTCGATGACGGAAGCGATCTCGCCGCGTCCGTCGGTGCCGAGGCGATCGTTTCAGTGGGTGGCGGCTCGTCACTCGACGCAGCGAAGGGTATCTCTCTTGGCGCGGTCAACCCTGAACGAGGCATGAAGCTCGACTACTCGACGGTGTTCGCTCGAGAGGCGCTGCCGATCGTGGCCGTGCCGACAACAGCTGGCACGGGCGCCGAAGTAAATGCATTCGGCGTAATCACTGATGTAGTCGGTCACCGCAAGTTCTATGTAGGTCACGACTCTGCGCTGGCGAAGGCGGCGATTCTGGATCCTGAACTGACTGTGGGATTGCCAGCATTTGCGACAGCGGCGACAGGTTTCGACGCTTTGACTCATGCGCTCGAGTCATACCTATCCATTCGCGCCAACCCGTACTCCGACGGTATTGCGTTGCAGACCATTTCAACGGTCGCAACCTATCTTCCGCGTGCTGTTACGGACGGAAGCGATCTTGAGGCGCGCAGCGAGTTGCTGTTTGCCAGTCACATTGTGGGCGTTGGCTTCTCACACACCGGTCTTGGCCTGGTCCACGGTGTCGCGCATCCTCTCGGCGGTCAGTTCAACATTCCGCACGGTTTCGCGCTCGCGCTTGTCATGCGCGGGGTGCTTCGCATCAACCGGCCGCATCGTGAAGATCGTCTTGCGCGAGTGGCGTTCGCGCTTGGCGTCGGCGACACCGTAGCAACTGTGGTGGCCAACGCTGATGCTGCAGTGGAGCGTATTTGCGCTCTCGCGCTCGAGGTCGGGCTTGGCGGATCGCTTAGCCAATTTGGCGTGACCGAGGCCGCCCTCGAGTCGCTCGCTCGCGACACTCTTGCTGACCCCGTCACGGCCAACAATCCCGCGGTGCCCACGTTCAAAGAAGTTATGTCTGTACTCAAGGAGTCTCTATGAATATCACTGCCGAACGCGAACGCGAACTGCTCGCCCTTGTCCCCACCGGTTTGCTGATCAACGGCGAATGGCGGGCTGCGAGCGACGGTGGAATGTTGGATGTCACGGACCCGTCAACTGGCGAAGTGCTTCTGTCTATTGCCAGCGCTACGCCTGAGGACGGTCAAGCTGCCCTCGCCGCCGCAGACGCGGCGCAGCGCGGGTGGGCAAAGACGGCGCCGCGAGTGCGCGCCGAAATCCTGCGCCGCGGCTTCGAGGCGGTGACCGCACGCGCAGACGACTTTGCACTGCTGATGACGCTTGAAATGGGGAAGCCTCTCGCTGAGGCGCGCGGCGAAGTCGCTTATGGTGCCGAGTTCTTGCGCTGGTTTTCTGAGGAGACCGCGCGTATCTCTGGTCGCTATGCCCAAGCGCCGGATGGCGTGAGTCGTCTGATCGTCATGAAGCGGCCAGTTGGGCCATGCTTGTTCATCACGCCGTGGAACTTCCCACTCGCGATGGCGACACGCAAAATCGCGCCAGCAATTGCCGCCGGATGCACGATGGTGCTGAAGCCTGCGACACTGACGCCGCTCACCGCGCTGCTCTTTGCTCAGGTCATGCAGGAGGCTGGCCTTCCCGCCGGAGTACTGAACGTCATCCCAACGCGCAAAGCTGGAGCGGTCACTGGGCCGCTCATTAGGGATTCGAGGCTGCGCAAGTTGTCGTTCACGGGGTCTACCGAGGTCGGGCGTCGCTTGATTTCTGACGCGGCCGCCCAAGTTCTAAGGGTCTCGATGGAGCTCGGTGGAAACGCGCCGTTCCTCGTATTCGAGGATGCAGACCTCGATCGCGCGGTGGATGGTGCACTCGTGGCGAAGCTGCGCAACGGGGGAGAGGCGTGTACCGCAGCCAACCGTTTCCTCGTTCACGAATCAATCGCAGTCGAGTTCTCCGAGAAATTTGCTGCGCGAGTGGGCGGCATGACGGTTGCGCGTGGCACCGAGTCAAGCTCCAAGGTGGGTCCGCTCGTCGACGAGGACACCCGTAGCAAGGTTCATGAGCTTGTCGAGTCGGCGCTGTCTGAGGGGGCTACGGCTGTCGTGGGTGGGCACGCGATCGATGGGCCCGGCTACTTCTATGCGCCAACAGTGCTGACAAACGTTCCGGTGGGTGCACGCATCCTGTCCGAAGAGATCTTTGGACCGGTTGCTCCAATCACCACGTTTGCCACCGAACAAGAGGCGATCCAACTGGCTAATGCGACCGAGTACGGCCTAGTTGCCTATGCATTCACGCGTGACCTTAACCGGGGACTGCGACTTGCAGAAGAGTTGGAGGTGGGGATGTTCGGGCTGAACACGGGGATGGTTTCGAACCCCGCTGCTCCGTTCGGTGGAGTTAAGCAGTCCGGTCTCGGGCGCGAGGGCGGATTCGAAGGCATCGATGAGTATCTTGAAACGCGCTACGTCGGTATCGCAGACCCGTTCGCTGACGCGGTCTAATCAAAGCCTGCGCGGTCGACGTTTCGAGTCGTCGGCCGCGCGGTTTCTTAGTGGCGCTTTCTTGGCGTGAACGCCGCTAAAGTTGTGGTGTGAGTAAGACTGGATTTGACCTGTACACCGACCGCAACGTCGTCGCCATGCGCGTCAACGGTGAGTTGAAAGACCTCGCCACGACAGTCACAGACACGGATGAGGTCGAGGCAGTCACTATCGCCTCGCCTGATGGGCTCAACATCCTTCGTCACTCGGCTGCGCACGTTGCTGCGCAGGCAATTCAGACCATTAACCCTGAGGCGAAACTGGGCATTGGCCCTCCCGTCACTGACGGCTTCTACTACGACTTCGATGTCGAGGAGCCGTTCACTCCTGAGGACCTCAAGGCCATCACTAAAACGATGGATCGCATTATTCGTCAGGGGCAGCGATTTCAGCGCCGCGTCGTAACGGAGGCTGAAGCTCGCGAAGAGCTCGCCAACGAGCCGTACAAGCTCGAATTGATCGGCATCAAGGGCTCCGTCGGAGAGGGCGATGCCGACGGCGACAACGAGTCTGTTGAGGTCGGCGGCGCCGAGCTCACCATTTACGACAACATCGACGGCAAAACCGGCGAGGTGTACTGGAAAGATCTGTGCCGCGGGCCGCACCTGCCCAACACTCGCATGATCGGCAATGGTTGGTCGCTGACTCGCACCGCAGCCGCCTACTGGCGTGGTTCGGAGAAGAATAAGCAGCTTCAACGGGTCTATGGCACGGCATGGCCTACCAAAGACGAACTGCGTGAGTACCAGGCGCGCCAGGAAGAGGCACTCAAGCGCGACCACCGCAAGCTTGGTGCTGAGCTTGACCTCTTCTCCTTCCCCGACGAGATCGGTTCTGGCCTGGCGGTATTCCACCCGAAGGGCGGCATCATCCGTCATGAGATGGAGGACTACTCGCGCAAGCGTCACGCGCAAGAGGGATACTCCTTCGTCAACACTCCTCACATCACCAAAGAGGCGCTGTTCGAAACTTCTGGACATCTTGGTTGGTACAAGGACGGTATGTTCCCTCCTATGCACCTCGATGAGGCGCGCAACGAGGAAGGAGAGATCACTCGCCAGGGTGCCGACTACTACCTGAAGCCCATGAATTGCCCGATGCACATCCTGATCTATCGTTCGAGCGGTCGCTCCTACCGTGATCTGCCGATGCGTCTCTTCGAATTCGGCACCGTTTACCGCAACGAGAAGTCTGGCGTGATTCACGGCCTTACTCGTGTTCGTGGTCTCACGATGGATGACGCCCACATTTTCACCACAAAGGAGGGGATGAAGCAGGAGCTCACCAACACTCTCAACTTCGTGCTCTCGTTGCTGCGGGACTATGGCCTTACTGACTTTTACCTTGAGCTGTCGACCAAAGATCCTGAAAAGTACGTCGGCGACGACGACACCTGGGACGAAGCAACTCAGACCCTCGCTGAAGTTGCGGCTGAGTCCGGCCTCGAGCTTGTTCCCGACCCGGGTGGAGCCGCGTTCTACGGCCCCAAGATTTCGGTTCAGGCACGCGACGCTATCGGCCGCACGTGGCAGATGTCGACCGTGCAGCTCGACTTCAACCTTCCTGAGCGCTTCGATCTGGAATACACCGCAGCGGATGGCTCCCGCCAGCGCCCAGTAATGATTCACCGCGCACTCTTCGGATCAATTGAGCGCTTCTTCGGCGTGCTCACCGAGCACTATGCCGGTGCGTTCCCGGTCTGGCTTTCGCCAGTACAAGTTGTCGGCATCCCCGTTGCTGAAGCGTACGAGGAGTACTTGGGCGGAGTCATCGACCAGTTGAAGTCTCTTGGTGTTCGTGCTGAGCTTGATGCCTCGAGTGAGCGTATGCAGAAGAAGATTCGCACGCACACGAAGTCGAAGATCCCGTTTCAGCTCATTGCCGGTGAACAGGACCAAGCCGCGGGCTCGGTGAGCTTCCGGTTCCGCGATGGCAGCCAAGAAAACGGTATCCCGATCGCGGATGCTGTCGCACGCATTACTGACGCGATCGCAACTCGAGCGCAGGTCTAGTTCGTGCGCGACTATGACGGTGCAGAGTTGCCAGCAGGGGAGTCGAGCAACGACTTCGCCGCGGTACCTGATGCGTTTCAACGGCTCTGGACGCCACACCGCATTGCATACATTCAAGATCAGACGCAGCCAGACAAAGACGACTGTCCATTCTGCGTCGCGCCGAGCCTGGATGACGAAAAGGCTCTGATCGTCGCGCGCGGTACTCATGCGTATGTGCTGCTGAACCTTTTCCCCTATAACAGTGGTCACCTTCTCGTGTGCCCCTATCGCCATGTCGCGCTTTATGACGAGGCAATGGATGAGGAGGTTGCTGAGATTGCGTCCCTGACCCAGACGGCAATGCGCGTCCTGCGGGTGACCTCGAAGTCTCACGGCTTCAACATCGGCATGAATCAGGGTGCGCTGGCTGGCGCGGGTATTGCAGACCATTTGCACCAACATGTTGTGCCCCGCTGGGCTACCGACTCAAATTTCTTTCCTATTGTCGCCGGCACGAAAGCGATTCCACGACTGTTGGGCGAAGTGCGCGATGAGCTCGCCTACGCTTGGCCGACGAACCACTGAATCTGAATTGGCTACGCCCTGAGTCGCTGACGCAGCGGTAAAATTGGTTCACTATGAGCGACAACACTTCATCAAACCAATCGGGCACGAGCCGCGTTAAGCGCGGACTCGCTGAAATGCTCAAGGGCGGCGTCATTATGGACGTCGTCAACGCAGAACAAGCGAAGATCGCGGAGGACGCTGGCGCAGTTGCCGTCATGGCTCTTGAGCGCGTTCCTGCCGACATCCGCTCGCAGGGTGGAGTTGCTCGCATGAGTGACCCCGACCTGATTGACGGAATCATCGACGCTGTTTCGATTCCCGTGATGGCAAAGGCCCGGATCGGTCACTTCGTTGAGGCGCAGGTTCTTCAGGCGCTCAAGGTCGACTACATCGACGAGTCCGAAGTTCTGAGTCCGGCCGACTACGTGAACCACATCGACAAGTGGAACTTTGATGTTCCGTTCGTCTGTGGTGCAACGAACCTCGGCGAGGCGCTTCGTCGCATCAGCGAGGGTGCTGCGATGATCCGCTCGAAGGGCGAAGCCGGCACCGGTGATGTTTCAGAGGCGACCAAGCACATCCGCACCATCAAGGGCCAGATCAACGAACTTCGTTCGAAGACCGTTGACGAGCTCTACGTTGCGGCAAAAGAACTTCAGGCCCCCTACGAACTTGTCCGGGAGATTGCGGAGACGGGCAAGCTTCCGGTTGTGCTTTTCACAGCTGGTGGAGTTGCGACTCCCGCTGACGCCGCACTCATGATGCAGCTGGGCGCAGATGGAGTCTTCGTTGGTTCGGGAATCTTCAAGTCGGGAAACCCGGCTCAGCGCGCAGCGGCAATTGTGAAGGCAACAACCTTCTTCGATGACCCCAGCGTTATCGCAGCAGCCTCGCGTGGACTTGGTGAGGCCATGGTCGGCATCAACGTCTCTGACCTTGCCGCTCCTCACCGTCTCTCAGAGCGTGGCTGGTAGTTCACCAGTCGATCAACTCCCCATTGGAGTTCTTGCCCTCCAGGGCGATTTTCGTGAGCACCTTAATGTGCTCCAGCAGTTGGGCGAGACCGCAGTAGCGGTCAAGACGCCTCAACAGTTGGAGCACATTGCGGGCCTCATCATTCCCGGTGGTGAATCCAGTGTGATCGACAAATTATCTCGCCTTTATGGGCTTGCGGAGCCCATCAGATCCGCTATCGCCGCCGGACTGCCCGTGTACGGCACTTGTGCCGGGCTGATCATGCTCGCAGACACGATACTCGATGCGATCGAAGGCCAACAGTCCTTTGGCGGTCTCGACGTCGTTGTGCGACGTAATGCTTTTGGCTCACAAACTGAGTCCTTTGAAACGAGCCTCAGCGTGCCCGAATTGGGAGATGAGCCGGTGAACGCGGTGTTCATTCGAGCGCCTGTAGTGGAGTCCATGGGCCCCCAAGTTCGCGCTCTTGCAACTCTTGACGACGGCCGCGTAGTTGCCGTCGAGCAGGGCAGACTCATGGGCACGTCGTTTCATCCCGAGATCACCGGCGACACCCGCTTTCACGAATACTTCGTAGCGCGGGTGCGCAGCAGCAACTAGTTCCTGCATCATGGGTGGATGCAACTGTATGCAGACCACGCTCCTCGTCGGGCCCGCCAACTGAGCAGCGACATCATCGCCCTAGTATTCATCGCCATCTGGATCGCGCTTGGTGTGTGGGTCTATCAACTGATTGCCGCCTTCCAGCAGCTCGGCCTTCAGATGCAGGAAGCGGGCGCCGGATTCAAATCGACGATGGTCGAACTGGGCGACACCCTCGGGTCGGTTCCGCTTATCGGATCAGGCATCCGAGTTCCCTTTGATGGAGCGAGTGATGCAGGCGCGGCTTTGGAAAACGCCGGGCAAAGTCAACAAGATACGGTTCTTGCCACCGCAACCGCCGTCGGCGTGATCATCGCGGTAGTGCCCGTCGCATTAATCCTTCTGTTGTGGCTGCTGCCCCGTGTACGATTTGCGCGTCGGGCGACCGAAGCGAAGAAGCTCCTGAGTTCGCCTGGTGGCGCCGATCTGCTCGCTCTGCGTGCATTGTCGACCCACAAACTGGCGGAACTTGCCGAGATTGCGCCAGACGCTGCTTCGCTGTGGAGAGCAGGCGATCCTGCGACTGTTGCGCGGCTAGCTCAACTCCAATTACGCTCACTCGGCGTGCGCAGCGCGCTCGTGGAGCAGTAGCACGGGGATTCGCGGAGGCGGATAGCCAACCGGCCCGTTAGAATGGTGTGCATGTCAGGGCATTCTAAATGGGCAACTACCAAGCACAAGAAGGCGATAACTGATTCTCGCCGCGCGAAGTCATTCGCGAAACTGATCAAGAATATCGAGGTCGCCGCCAAGATCGGTGGAGCTGATCTCTCGGGCAACCCGACTCTTGTCGACGCTATTCAAAAGGCGAAGAAGACGTCGGTACCCAACGACAACATCGATCGCGCAGTCAAGCGTGGCTCTGGCCAGCTTGGTGACGCTATCGAATATCTCAACATCATGTACGAAGGCTACGGCCCTAATGGTGTCGCGCTCCTGGTCGAGTGCCTCACCGACAATAAGAACCGTGCTGCAGCGGATGTTCGCACCATTATGAGTCGCAATGGCGGTTCGCTTGCTGATCCAGGCAGCGTTGCCTACAACTTTGAGCGCAAGGGCGTCATCTCGATCACGAAAACCGAGGGCGTCTCTGAAGACGACATCCTTATGGCCGTCTTAGATGCAGGCGCTGAGGAGGTCAAGAACCACGGCGAGGGCTTCGAAGTAATTACCGATACGGCTCACCTCGTTCAGTCGCGTGACGCGCTGCAGGAGGCTGGGATTGACTACGACTCGTCAGAAGCTGAGTTCGTACCGAACCTCAAGGTTGAAGTCGATGCTGACACTGCCCGCAAGGTTTTCAGACTTATCGACGCTCTCGAAGAGTCCGACGATGTGCAGAACATCTACTCGAACTTTGACATCACGCCTGAGGTGCAGGCCGAACTCGACGAGGACTAGTCAATGGTGTTGCGCGTAATCGGGATTGATCCCGGGCTTACGCGGTGCGGTATCGGGGTCGTAGATGTTGCGGCGAATCGACGCGCGACTTTGGTGCACGTTGGTGTTGTGCGCACGCCGCCCGATATGCCGCTGGAGCAACGACTTCGAGCGATCGGCGACGGAATCGATGCAGTGATCGCTGAGTTTGAGCCTCAACAGTTAGCGCTCGAGCGTGTCTTCGCTCAAAACAACGTCAGCACAGTGATGGGCACCGCTCAAGCGAGCGGTGTCGCGATGTATATCGCTGCCAGTCACGGGATCGCGGTCACTCTCCACACGCCCACCGAAGTGAAGCTCGCGATCACCGGATACGGTGGCGCCGAGAAGAAGCAAGTTGGCACTATGGTGGCGCGCGTTTTGGGCCTCGCTGAGGCACCTAAGCCGGCGGATGCTGCTGATGCGTGTGCTCTAGCGATCTGCGGCGCATGGAACAACGCGCCGGGTTTCGTTGCAGCGCCTGCTGCTGCCGGAGTTCCCGGTGGAACAGCATCCGGTGCATCATCGTTGACACCAGCTCAGGAGGCGTGGCGGTCAGCCGAGAAGTCGGCGGGTGCTCGTAGGCTGGAGTCATGATTTCTTCCCTTCGCGGCACCGTTCTCGCCGCGGTCGGAACCTCGATTGTTGTCGAGGTCGGGGGAGTCGGCCTCTCTGTGAGCGTTACCCCCGAGCACGCCCTTTCGGTTCGTGTTGGTGATGAGACGCAATTGAACACTGCTCTTATCGTTCGCGAAGATGACCTCGCGCTCTTTGGCTTTCGCACTTCGGATGAACTCGGTGCGTTCAACCTCTTGCGAGGGGTTACTGGAGTCGGCCCCAAGAGCGCTATGGGTGTTCTTGCAGCACTCACGCCTGACGACATCGCTCGCGCCGTCACTGAAGAGAACGACTCCGCCTTTCGCAAGGTATCGGGCATCGGTCCCAAAACCGCAAAGCTCATCGTTCTCAATCTGGCAGGCAAACTATTCGTTACTGCTCCCCAGCGTGGCGCTCAACCCGTTGTCTCCACGCCAGTGTCCGAAAGTGTTTCACTGGCGCTGCAGGGGCTTGGATGGTCGGAGAAGCTCGCTCGACCGGCTGCAGAGGCGGCCTTCCGTGAGGCTAGCGACGCAGAGAAGGGCAATACGCAAGCCATCCTGAGACGCGCGTTGTTGCTCGTTGGTTCTCAGCCGGTGAGCGGTGGTTCGTGATGCCTGAAAACGAAGACGTCGTGGCCAACCCCGCCGTTCAGCCAGACGCAGAACTCGCCTTTGAGGGTGCTCTGCGACCGAAGTCTCTCGACGAATTCGTTGGGCAACAAAAAGTACGTGGGCAGCTACAACTGCTCCTGCGCGCCGCCGCCATGCAGAACCGCACTGCGGATCACATCCTGCTCGCGGGTCCGCCGGGGCTTGGCAAGACCACCTTGGCGATGATTGTCGCGCATGAGAGCAATCGTCCGTTGCGGATGTCGAGCGGCCCGGCAATCCAGCACGCTGGCGACCTCGCAGCGGTGTTGTCGTCGTTGCTGCCCGGAGAAGTTCTCTTTATCGACGAGATCCACCGGATGGCACGCTCCGCCGAAGAGATGCTCTACCTCGCGATGGAAGACTTCCGTATCGACATCATGGTTGGAAAGGGCGCTGGGGCGACATCCATTCCGCTCGATATTGCCCCGTTCACGCTGGTCGGCGCCACTACGCGGTCTGGTCTGCTTCCCAATCCGCTTCGCGATCGCTTCGGCTTTACGGCTCACCTTGAGTTTTATGACGAGCCCGAGCTCGAGCAGGTGCTCGTTCGTGCAGCCGTAATGCTCGATTTAGAGATCGGGCGAGACGCAATCGCCGAGATTGCCGGTCGATGTCGGGGCACGCCTCGAATCGCAAACCGGCTGCTGCGGCGCGTGCGCGACTTCGCACTGGTCAACGACATCCCTGCGTCTCGGGATGCCGTTCGTGCTGCCCTTGAGCTCTATGACGTCGATGAGCGGGGTCTCGACCGCCTTGACCGCGCAGTAATGCAGACCGTACTCACTCGTTTCGACGGTGGACCAGTGGGGCTCAGCACTCTCGCAGTTTCCGTTGGCGAAGAAGCTGAGACTGTCGAGTCGGTTGTCGAGCCGTTTCTCGTTCGTATTGGCCTGCTATCACGCACGCCGCGAGGAAGAGTCGCTACTCGAGCCGCTTGGGAGCACTTTGGAGTAGCCGACCGGAATTCGACTCTATTCAGTGATGAACTATAGTTTTACTGGCTTAGCACGCGCCTCAGCTTGAGCGCCAGGCCCACAGACCACCGAAAGGTACCTCATGGATCCTCTTTCTATTGCGATGCTCGCCATTCTTGGCGTGCTCATCTTCTTCATGTTCCGCAACAGCCGCAAGCGCAAAGCTCAGATGGCAGAGCTGCGCGACCAGATGCTTCCCGGGGTTGAGGTTATGACCAACTTTGGGCTCTTCGGAACGCTCATCACCAACGACACCGTTGCCAACTCGGCCGAGATCGAGATCAGCAAGGGTGTCATCGTCAAGGTTCACAGCCAGACACTCGCCAAGGTCGTCGTTGACGAAGTCGCTGAAGAGGGCGCAGAGGGTGCACCTCGTTCAGTTGAAGAAGCCATGGAGATCGCTAACCGCGAAGCTGCTGAACGTGAATCAGGAGAAGCAGGAGAAGAGACCTCACAGGCTGCACCGAAGCCTGAGTACGGCGAGCTCTCTGATTCCGAAGCTCCCAACTCGGCCGAGTCGAAAAAGGCGTCCGAGTAACCCACTAGTGTTGAGAGTCGTCCTTCCCGAGGGCGGTTGTCCAATGGCGTGCGCTTCTGCACTGCTCTGTTAAGAAAGCTGAGTCAATTAGGTGGCAAGAACTACCCCTGTGAAAAACGCGTGGCGAGCCATCGTCTGGCTCACGGCACTCACGGTGGGGCTCTCCGTATTGATCGGTGCTGGCTCCATTTTCGGTTCGGCCTCCTGGGCTCCGAAGCTAGCTCTTGACCTTGAGGGAGGAACGCAAATTGTTCTCGCGCCTCAACTTGAGAGCGGCCAGACAGTTACTGGTGAGCAGCTAGCTCAGGCGGTGTCGATCATTCGCGATCGAGTTGACGCCAGTGGTGTGGCCGAAGCGGAAGTGACTACTCAGGGCGCAAGCAACGTTGTGGTGTCGATTCCTGGTGTTCCTGATGAAGAGACGCTTAATCGCATCCAGTCGTCGGCGAAGCTCGAGTTCCGCCCGGTGTTGTACACCGAGGTTGTCTCGACTGCTACGGCCGAGGCAACTCCAGAGCCCACTGATTCAGCTGAAACGCCAGACGGCGAATCGGCAACAGCTACCCCGGAGCCAACACTGGCTACTACTCCAACAGCAACGCCTACTGATGCCAGCGATCTCAACTGGATTACCGAAGCGCTGTTCGACGAGTACAGCAACTTCGATTGTGCGGCGCTCGACGCTTTCAGCGTTGCTCCGGCAGCTGAGCCGCTCATCACGTGTGACGCGGATGACGCGTTCAAATACATTCTTGGCCCGGTTGAGGTTGAAGGCAGCACGATTACCGACGCGAGCAGTGGCTTGATTTCGAGCTCGCAGGGCGTCAGCACCGGGCAGTGGGGCGTGTTTCCCACGTTCAACGGCGAGGGCACCAAAGACGTCGCAGCAATGACGACTCGCCTCTTCGGCTTCGATCAGACTGACCCGCGCAACCGATTCGGAATCGTGCTCGATGGTCGAGTTATTTCGGCACCCACAACTCAGGGAATCATTACGGGCGGTAATCCGCAGATTTCCGGTTCGTTCGATCAGGACAGCGCTAAAGTTCTTGCCGATCAGTTGAAGTTTGGCGCGCTGCCCATCGGATTCGAAGTGCAGAGCAATCAGACCATCTCGGCAACCTTGGGAACGACCCAACTCAACTCCGGTTTGATCGCCGGTTTGATCGGACTGCTCTTAGTTGTCATCTACTCGCTCTTCCAATACCGCCTGCTTGGTTTGGTTACGGTTGCGTCGCTTGTTGTTGCTGGTGTACTCACGTACCTCGTAATTGCGTATCTTTCGTGGCGTCACGGCTACCGGCTGTCATTGGCTGGTGTTGCTGGACTAATCGTGGCCATTGGTTTCACAGCCGATTCGTTTATCGTCTACTTCGAGCGCATTCGAGACGAACTTCGTGATGGTCGTTCACTGACAGGAGCTGTCGAAGCTGGTTGGAAGCGTGCACTGCGTACGATCTTCGCCGCGAAGGCCGTCAACCTGCTTTCCGCCGTAGTGCTGTTCGTACTCGCCGTTGGCAACGTACGAGGCTTCGCGCTGACGCTGGGCCTCACTACCGTGATCGACGTGCTCGTTGTCGTTCTCTTCACTCACCCAATGCTGCAGTTGCTCGCAACCACGAAATTCTTTGCGAGCGGACACCCGATTAGTGGTCTTGATCCACGAGCTCTTGGCGCTGTCTACCGGGGCCGTGCACAGTTCCGCACACCGGTTGCCACAAAGGCCACAGCGGGCGCGAGCCGCGAGGCTGTGCGTCGTCAAACTATTGCTGAACGAAAAGCTGCTGAGTTGGCGGGAACCGCCAAAGATTCCAGCTCAGATGGAAAGGAATCCTGATGGCTAGCTTCTCGAAATTCGGCAACGACCTCTACACCGGTGAATTATCGGTCAACTTCATCGGCCGCCGCAAATTGTGGTATATCCTCGCGGCAGTATTGATCGCGATATCGATCACTGTTCCTGCGCTTCGTGGTGGGTATGTTTTCGGTATCGAGTTCACTGGCGGTTCACAATTCCAGATCGATTCGGTCGCAGCGTTGGCCGATCCAGACACGAACGCCGAGGCTCAGAATCTCGCAACCGACACGGTTACCAGCGTTGTTGTTGATTCGGATCCTAAAATCACTGTCGTCGGCACTGATTCGTTGCGAATCCAGACAGAGCAACTGGAATCCGATGAGTCAAACGCGGTACGCGATGCCCTTGCCGGTGCGTTCAACGTCGACAACGACCAAGTAGCCGCGTCGTTCGTCGGCCCGTCATGGGGCGCGGACATCACGAGCTCCGCGCTGCGCGCCTTGCTCGTCTTCATCGCCCTTGCCGCGATCATGATGGCGATCTACTTCCGCACGTGGAAGATGTCCATCGCTGCCATGATTGCCCTTCTTCACGACATTGTGATTACAGCCGGTGTCTACGGAATTTTTGGATTCGAGATCACACCATCCGCCGTAATCGGGTTCTTGACGATTCTCGGCTTCTCGCTCTACGACACCGTGGTGGTGTTCGACAAGATTCGTGAGAACACGTCTGAAGATGGTTCCGAATCTCGCCGAACGTTTGCCGAGTCGGTCAACCTGGCGGTCAACCAGACCCTCGTCCGCTCAATCAACACTGGAGTCGTAGCAGCGCTACCCGTCGGTGCCATTCTGTTCATCGGAGCGTATGTGCTCGGTGCGGGAACGTTGCGCGATATCGCACTTGCACTGTTTATCGGAATTGTGGTTGGTACCTATTCCACAATCTTCATCGCTGCACCGCTCTATGCGCAGTTCCGCGAGAACGAGCCGGATATTCTCAGTCGCACGAAGCGGTTGACTGCATCGCGCGCCGAAGCGAAGGAACGCAAGTAGTCAGCATGTGCGGGCGTGGATTCGAACGTTCGCGGGCTAAGAGGCGCCTCTGTAACGCCGACGGCATCCTTGCGCCCTTCCGCGTTCTAGAATTGTTCTAGGAGGAAGCGGGATGAGCGAATCACCACAGTCAGCTGCCTCGTTCCGCGCGCTACTGCCGAGAATTTTCTCTCGCGCTCAACCTGCGGGCGCCGTTGAGAATCTGCTGCGCACAGTAAAGACCCATCACCCTAAGGCCAACCTTGCGCTCATTGAGCGCGCGTACGCCGCCGCATTCCGAGCGCACGACGGGCAGAAGCGCAAGAGCGGTGAGCCCTACATCACGCACCCCGTTGCGGTGGCACAGATACTTGCAGAGCTAGGCATCGGCGAGAAGACCATCGCAGCCGCTCTCCTGCACGACACAGTGGAAGACACTGCATATTCGCTTGATGAATTGCGGGTTGAGTTTGGTGACGAGATCGCCATGCTTGTCGATGGAGTAACGAAGCTCGATAAGGTCAAGTACGGCGACAGCGCACAGGCCGAAACGGTGCGCAAGATGATCGTTGCAATGTCGAAAGACATTCGAGTTCTTGTGATCAAGCTTGCCGACCGCCTCCACAACGCACGAACCTGGGGCTTTGTTCCGCGCGAGTCCGCGTCCCGCAAGGCACAAGAAACTCTCGAAATCTATGCTCCGCTGGCTCATCGCTTGGGCATCCAAGCGATCAAGATTGAGCTTGAAGACCTGTCGTTCGCTGTCCTGCATCCCAAGATTTATGTCGAGATCGAGAGTCTTGTCACCAAGCGCTCTCCAATGCGTGATGAGTTCGTCAAGGAAGTCATTGCTTCGGTCAATGACGACCTCAAGACCTCTCGAATCAAGGGAACCGTCGCTGGTCGCCCCAAGCAGTACTACTCGATCTACCAGAAGATGATCGTTCGTGGCCGCGAATTTGACGAGATCTATGATCTGGTCGGCATCCGCGTTCAGGTCAACTCTGTTCGCGACTGCTACGCAGTGCTCGGATCTATTCACGCACGGTGGAATCCGATTCCTGGTCGCTTCAAGGACTACATCGCGACTCCCAAGTTCAACCTCTACCAGTCACTTCATACGACAGTCATAGGCCCACACGGGCGTGCCGTCGAGATTCAAATTCGAACGAGCGAGATGCATCACCGCGCCGAGTTCGGTGTAGCAGCGCACTGGAAGTACAAGGATCGCAGTGCTGGCAGGATTGTCGAGTCTGGCCCAGTTGACAGCGATATGGCATGGCTCGCCCACATCACCGATTGGCAAGCTGAGACCTCAGACCCCAGCGAGTTCCTTGAATCTCTGCGATTTGAGATCGGCGCAAAGGAAGTTTACGTTTTCACACCTCAGGGGAAAGTCGTTGGACTTCCGGCCGGCGCAACTCCGGTCGACTTTGCGTATGCGGTGCACACCGAAATCGGGCATCGAACAATGGGTGCCAAGGTCAACGGGCGTCTTGTTCCCTTAGAATCAGAACTGACCAGTGGCGATTCCGTCGAGGTATTCACCTCTAAGAGTCCGGATGCCGCTCCGAGCCAAGACTGGCTTAGCTTTGTAAAGAGCACGCGGGCGCGCAACAAGATTCGTGCGTGGTTTACCAAGGAACGTCGCGACGAAGCTATTGAGCAGGGCAAGGATGCGATTGCTCGCGCTATGCGCAAGCAGAACATGCCGTTGCAGAAGCTCATGAATCACGAGTCGTTTGCTGACCTCGCATCGACAATGCGCTACGACGATGTTTCGGCTTTGTATGCAGCGGTCGGCGAGGGGCATGTCTCAACGCAATCTGTGATCGAGAAGCTCGTCGCGTCGCTGAGTTCAGGCACGGAAGAGGATGAAGGCGAACTCACCTTCCCTGCGCAGGGAAAACTGCGCCCGTACAAGCACTCAGACTCTGGAATCCTTGTTCGCGGTGCGCCAGATATTTTGGTGAAGTTGGCACGCTGCTGCACTCCGGTACCTGGCGACGACGTCGTTGGCTTTGTCACCCGCGGTGCAGGTGTCTCGGTTCACCGTGCGGATTGTAAGAACGTGCAGTCGCTGCTCGACGAGCCCGAGCGCATGATCGAAGTCGAATGGGCCCCCACCTCCAAGAGTCTCTTCCTTGTACAGATTCAGGTTGAAGCANTATTCTTTCCGCGACCGTCAACACTTCTACTGACCGTCTCGCAATCAGCAAGTTCGTGTTTGAGATGGGCGACACAACCCACCTCGACCGCGTACTCAACGCTGTTCGTCGCGTTGACGCGGTCTACGACGTCTACCGTGTCAATAGCGGCTAGCTTGCTGTAGCCTGCGTTTGGCTCGCACAGGCCAGCGCAAGCCGCTCAAGAGCGATTCGTTTCTTCGGTAGGTTGCGTCGTGCTGACAGCGAGTCCGAACACGCTGCATGGTCTAACTTGCCGTCTGCCATCAGCGTGGCAATGGCGGAGATCTCACGGTCGCCGAATTGTTCGCTGAATCTCAAAAGGTCGATGACGGTGCGGAGTCTCGAAGTCACGCTCACACCGGCTACGGTGTCAATTTCTTCTGCGGAGATCACTACCTCGCGCAGAGTCGCATTAAGACTCGGGTGCGGTCGGGTGCGCGCCCCGATTGCAACGCACAACTGATGCCGGCGTGGGGGAGCGATCAGCGCACCCCACACCCAAGCTGCGCTCAACTGCTCGGCGATGACGCGTGGATCGAGCCCGACTCCGAGTGCTCGCGCACGCAAGTGGATAGTTTCGAACTCGTCGATGGGACAGAAGCACTGATCGAGGGCATAGAGCTCGCCGTCGAGGGCGGCACATTGGAGTTCAACAAGGGGGAGATCGAGTGCACTGAGCACAGAAGGAAGTCGCGGGGTCATTCTCCTATCGTGCAGCCGTACTCGCGCCAATAGTTTGCCAACGTCAGTTCAGTGGACAAACCATCGGCCTGTGGACGGTCTGTTACTTCAGCGCGCCGAGCCATGCCTTGCGCGCATCGAGCGCATCCTGAGCTGCCGCAATTTTTTTAGCGTCGCCGCTGGCCTGAGCCTCAGCCAGTTCGGCTTCGAGCTTGGCGATTGCTTCGTGGAGCTGGCCCAAGAATCCCTCGGAACGTTCTTGGCGTTCTGGGTTGCTCTTGTTCCAGTGATCCTCGTCGAGTTTGCGCACGGCAGTTTCGATCTTTCGCAGGCGTTCCTCTGCGACTTTGATCTTGTCGCGGGGGACCTTGCCAATTTCGTCCCAGCGTTTTTGGATCGACAGCAGTGTCTTTTTTGCTTGAGCGCGGTCGGTAGCGGTCAAGAGTGGCTCGGCTTCGTCGAGCAACGCCTTCTTGAGATCCCAGTTCGCCGTGAACTCGACGTTATCTTGAGCGTCGACTTCAGACTTAGCGGCGTAGAGCACGTCGCCAGCTTGTTTGAACTTCGCCCATAGTGCGTCGTCAAATTTTTTGCCAGCGCGGCCAGCAGCCTTCCAGCGATCTAGGAGGCGTCGGTAGCTCGGGATTGCGTCAACACCCTGTGAGACGAGAGCTTCGGCCTCGTCAACAAGTACTTGTTTGTCGGCGCGTGCCTGCTTGTGAGCAGTGTCGAGTTCGGCGAAGAACGCACGGCGGTGGGTGTCGATCGTGCTGCGAGCGGCTCGGAATCGCTTCCACAGCTCGTTAGCTTCTGCCTTCGGAAGGCGAGGGCCATCTGCTTGGTGTGCTTTCCAACGCCCAAAGATGTCATCGATCTGGGCTGTGACTTGTTTCCACTGAGCCTTTGCCGGGTCGGCGGCAGCGAGAGTCTCGGCTTCAACCACGAGTGCTGTGCGGGTAGCGATCGCTTCGCCGAGTGCAAGTTTGGCTTCTTCGCCCTGCTTCTCGGTGAGTTTAGTTACTGAGCCACCGAGGGCCTCTACGCGAGCGGCGAGCGCAGCGAGGTCGCCGACAGCGTTGGCTGTCGCAATGGACTCGTTGAGGGTGCTGATCGCCTTAGCGACGTCTGCAGCGGGCGCACCGTTCTTCACGCGCTGCTCGAGCAGCGTTACCTGGCCGGCAAGTTCGTGGTACTTGCGGGTGAAGTAAGCCAAAGCCTCTTCTGGCGTTCCATCGGGATATTGACCGACAGCGCGTTCGCCTTCTGCTTCGCGTACAAAGACCGTACCCGTCTCATCGACGCGTCCCCACTGGTTCTGCTCCTGTGTAGCCAATTACTTCACCTTGCTGGTTATGCCGGAAGCCGCTGCCCGGGTGAACCCAAGCTTAGGACAACCACGCTTGCGGTCGTTGACGCTGTTACTGGATCGTGAAGCCCGTGATGCTTGTGGCAGTCACCGGCGCTCCATCTTCGGCATCGTCGACGATGCCTCCAGCGATGATCTCGGATTGCAAAACATCGAGACCAGAAACGACCGTACCGACAATGCTGTAGCCGCCGGCGGTGTCGTCAGGGATTATTGCATCGTCAAAGACGATGAAGAACTGGTGTCCATTTGAGAAGGCGTTGTTGCCGGTGCGTGCCATCGCGATGGTGCCTGCCGGGTAGAACCCGCCGACTCCCGCGTTTTCAATGGGCCCATAGGCGTAGTCGGCGTCGCTAGCGCCGGTGCCGTCGAGGGAGCCGCACTGAATGAGACCAGCGTTCTCCGTTTTCACGACGCGGTGGCAGGTCGTTCCTCCGTAGTAGTCAGAGGCAACGGCGTCAACAATCGAGGCGACGGCTTGGGGTGCCGCTGTTCCATCGAGTTCGATTCCGAGAGCGACGTCGTTGAGCGTGAGCTCGCCGGTCCAGATACGGTCTTCAGATACTGACGCATCCGGCACGTCGCCGACATTCTCTTGGGGTGCCGCGGACGGTTCAGGCGTAAACGACGGCGCTGGTGCTGGCGTTCCGGGCCCGTCACTGAAGTAGAACACTTGAGCTGTTGCTACGAGGGCAATCACGATGAGGCCGACACCAACAGAAAGCAGGTTGTCGCGCTTGCGTCGCGCGAGAGTGCCCTCATGAACTGCGTTGCGAGCAGAATAGTGGCGCAGGCGTTCCCGAGCGTCTCGTTGCGCGCGTGAATGCTTCTTGTTGGATGCCACCATTACTCCTTGAAGGATTGCGGATTTCGCCGCGGTCGTAGGAACGCCACACTGAACCTTACGGTCTCGTGCGAATCTCGACCAAACGCCACGGCGTTCCAGCGCTGAGCGCGATCGCTGCTCTTTGGGTCAGTGCAGACGATTACGATTGGGTTATGGATGCTTCCGCAAGTCTTCACAGCGGGGCCACGCCTCTTGCTGTGCGTATGCGTCCGCTGGCGCTGGATGAGATTGTCGGCCAGAAGCACTTGCTTCAGCGCGGCTCGCCGCTCATGAGCCTCGCGTCAGATGCCGAGGGTAGTCACGGTTCGGCATCCATTATTCTGTGGGGGCCTCCTGGAACCGGCAAGACCACCATTGCCAAGGCCATAGCGCGAGATTCGCAGCGCAAGTTCGTGGAGCTCTCTGCGGTGACGGCCGGTGTGCGAGATGTTCGCAAGACGATGGATGAAGCACTCACCGCTCGCGATCTCTATGGGGTCTCTACGGTTCTTTTTCTCGACGAGATTCACCGGTTCAGCAAGGCGCAGCAGGATGCCTTACTTCCCGGTGTCGAGAACGGTTGGGTGATCTTGATTGCCGCGACCACCGAGAACCCGTCCTTCTCAGTGATCTCCCCATTGCTATCGCGGTCCCTTCTCTTGACACTCAATCAGCTCGCCGATGACGACCTGAGAGAGTTGATTGACCGTGCAGTGAGCGATCAACGCGGGCTCAAAGGTGCGGTGTCGCTCGAGCCAGAAGCGCGCGCGCTACTCGTTCGGCTGTCCTCTGGCGACGCTCGACGCGCACTGACGGCTCTTGAGGCGTCGGCGGTGTCAGCCGCTAACGACGACGACGCGGCAACCCCCGTAGTGGTGACGGCAGAACACGTCGCTAACGCGGTTGATCGTGCCCTGCTGCGCTACGACCGTCAGGGTGATGAGCATTACGACGTCACTAGCGCATTCATCAAGTCGGTGCGTGGATCTGACGTCGACGCGGCGTTGCACTACTTGGCTCGGATGATCGAGGCCGGCGAAGACCCGAGGTTTATCGCTCGACGCGTGATCATCAGTGCTGCCGAGGATGTTGGGGTAGCTGATCCGCAAGCTTTGGTGATTGCTGTGGCGGCTGCCGACGCTGTGCAACTGATCGGCATGCCCGAAGGTCGCATTCCGTTGGCTGAGGCCGTTGTTTATCTCGCAACTGCGCCAAAGTCGAATGCAGCTTACGTGGCATTGGATGCCGCGATTGCTGACGTTCGTGCGGGCAAAATCGGTCGTGTGCCTAAGTCCCTTCGCGATGCGCACTATCCGGGGGCGAAGCGGCTGGGCCACGGTAAGGGCTATCGGTACTCTCACGATTCGGAGTTTGGCGTCGTTAATCAGCAATATTTGCCCGACGTGCTGAAGGGCACCGAGTACTACACGCCGACAAACAACGGAAACGAGCGAGAAGTGTCGGCGCGTTTAGCCAAGTTACGAGAAATCATTCACCGCGATTAGCACTCTCAGGCGCGGGGTGACGAAGGGCGCGG
Organism: Rhodoglobus aureus; assembly: GCF_039527955.1. Taxonomy (NCBI): domain Bacteria; kingdom Bacillati; phylum Actinomycetota; class Actinomycetes; order Micrococcales; family Microbacteriaceae; genus Rhodoglobus; species Rhodoglobus aureus. Next base: position 29,620 of record NZ_BAAAKW010000030.1, read on the forward strand.
TGTTTCGCGGCGTCGGCTGGCTCAGCGTGTTAGAGTTATGCGTCCCATCGATACGGTTTCGGCGCGCGGCTGCAATGAAACCGGATATCGCGGAGCAAAGGTCTGTAGCCGACCAGTCTCCATTGGGCCATCCCTCTACTTTCTTTTGGTGTGTTGTGTACGCGCGTTCGCGTGCGAGTAATCACCAGAGTGTTCTTACTTGAATCAATCGAAAAGGATCTTGTGTCTACTAAGTCACGTACCCGCAGCAAGACTCGCCTCTCGCGCGCACTGGGCATTGCCCTCACGCCGAAGGCGGCAAAGTACCTCGAAAAGCGTCCCTATGCTCCGGGTGAGCACGGCCGCACCAAGCGCAAGCAGGACAGCGACTATGCTGTTCGTCTTCGCGAGAAGCAGCGTCTACGGGCCCAGTACGGTATCCGTGAAGCTCAACTAAAGATTCAGTTCGAAGAGGCTCAGAAGACCGCCGGTCTGACCGGTGAGAACTTGGTTGAGCAGCTCGAAATGCGTCTCGACGCTTTGCTCGTTCGTTCGGCAATCGCCCGCACGACCGCTCAGGCTCGTCAGATGATCGTTCACCGCCACATCTTGGTTGACGGCCAGCTCGTTGACCGTCCGTCGTTCCGCGTCAAGCCTGGACAGCTCATGCACGTCAAGGCTCGCAGCGAAGGCATGGAAATCTTCCAGGTTGCCGCAGCTGGCGGACACGTGGATGTTCTTCCGAAGACGCCTGGCTACCTTGAGGTAGAAATCGACAAGCTGCAGGCACGCCTCGTGCGCCGCCCGAAGCGCGCCGAAGTTCCCGTGACCTGCGAAGTTCAGCTCGTTGTTGAGTACTACGCAGCACGCTAACTAACGTGGAAAGGGCCGGGGCTTACGCCTCGGCCCTTTTTCGCGTTCGGCGGCATGTTGGAGTGTTTGTCGAATAGCGTGTAACTACCACTATTTTTGAGACTGATCGGAGTAGCCATGACTGGCGGAGATATCGCAGGGCTCATTGCGGCAGGAGTATTCGCAATTCTCGTGGGGTTGCTGGCAATTCCGTTGCTCAAGCTGGGTCGCGTGTTCGACGAAACTAGTTCAGCCATCCGTGGAGTGAGCGACAATCTTGACCCCATGCTGACCGAGGCGACGGCCACGATCTCTGAGACGAACCGCCAGTTGGCTCGCGTAGATGCGATCACGCGCAACGTCGAGGAAACCACGGGCAACGTCTCCGCGCTCATCGCGCTAGCAGCCGCCACCGTTGGCGGCCCACTGATCAAGATCGCCGGACTCAGCGCTGGCGTGCGTGCGGCTGTGCTGAGCATCCGCCCGAAGCGCCGCCGCTGAGGCACCTAAACCGCCTAAGCTAGTACGGTTCTTGCACCGTTCTTGCACCCCAATCTGAAGGAGAAATTATGAAGAGCGCAGTTCTTTTCGTTGTTGGCATCGCAGTCGGTTTTGTAGCAGCACATCAGGTAGCCAAAACTCCTGAAGGCAAGCAGTTCTTCTCGGATGTAGACAGCAAGACTCGCGAATTTACGAGTGCGGTTGTTGACGGCTATCGCGAACGTGAAGCAGAGCTTCGCGCCGCGGTTGGCGAGGCCGAAGAGGCCCTCTCGGACTTCTCGCAGCGTTCTAAGTAAGACATTCAGGGCCCTCGGGCCGCATTATTGAGTTCCCGGGGATCCCATGCAGACCGCAGACATTCAGAACCGTTGGTTGACCTATTTTGGTGACCGTGGTCACACCATCGTTCCTTCAGCATCGCTTGTGAGCGATGACCCGACGCTGTTGTTTACGGTCGCGGGCATGGTTCCCTTCGTTCCGTACCTGACCGGCCTAGTGCCGGCACCGTACGACCGCGCAACCAGCGTGCAGAAGTGCATCCGCACACTCGATATCGAAGAAGTAGGCAAGACCCCCCGCCACGGTACGTTCTTCCAGATGAACGGAAACTTTTCGTTCGGCGACTACTTCAAAAAGGAAGCTATTGGGTTCGCGTGGGAGTTTCTGACTCTGCCCGAGGCTGATGGTGGGCTCGGATTCCGACCAGAAGACCTGTGGGTCACCGTCTATGAAGACGATGACGATGCGGTCGCATACTGGAAAGACACGGCCGGTCTGCCGGATGAGCGCATCCAGCGGCTGGGCATGGACACCAACTACTGGTCGACCGGGCAGCCTGGGCCAGCTGGACCCTGTTCAGAGATCTTCTTCGACCGCGGCCCGGAGTACGGCGCCGACGGAGGCCCCGCTACCGACGACGACCGTTACGTTGAAATCTGGAACCTCGTGTTCATGCAGTACCTCCGCGGTGAAGGCAAGGGCAAAGAGTTCTCGATTCTCGGCGAACTTCCCAAGCAGAACATCGACACCGGGATGGGCTTGGAACGCGTCGCGTTCCTCAAGCAGGGTGTCGAGAACATGTACGAGATTGACCAGGTTCGCCCAGTGCTCGACAAAGCAGCAGAACTTTCCGGTCGCACCTACGGTGCCGATCACGAAGCCGACGTTCGGTTGCGAGTAGTCGCCGACCACGTGCGATCGAGCCTCATGCTCATCGCGGACGGCGTGACCCCGAGCAACGAGGGCCGCGGCTACGTTCTGCGGCGCCTCCTTCGGCGCACGGTGCGCGCCATGCGTCTGCTCGGCGTCGAGGGCACAACTTTCGCTGAGCTGTTCCCGGAATCTCGGGACGCCATGAAGGCTGCTTACCCCGAAGTGGAGAAGGACTACGACCGCATCTCTCGCATCGTTCTTGCTGAAGAAGACGTCTTCATGCGCACCCTCGCGAGTGGAACAACGATCCTCGATACAGCGGTCGAGAACACCAAGAAGTCCGGCGCGTCAGAATTACCGAGTGACACCGCATTCCTGCTGCACGATACTTTTGGGTTTCCGATCGACCTCACCCTCGAGATGGCTGCCGAAGCTGGCCTGTCCGTAGACCGTGACGCTTTCGACACACTCATGAAGCAGCAGCGTGACCGTGCGAAGGCAGATGCCGGCTCCAAGAAGCAGTTCCTCGCCGACCTTTCGGTTTACGGCGCATTCCGGGCGCTGGGCGAAACTACTTTTACGGGCTACGAAAACCTCCAAACCGACTCAAGCGTCATCGGAATCATCGTCGATGGCGTGTCAGTGTCGCGTGCGATATCCGGCCAAATTGCTGAAGTGATCCTCGCCGAGACCTCGCTTTACGCGGAATCCGGTGGCCAAGAAGCGGATGCTGGCGCAATCGTCGGGGCCAGCTATCACCTCGAAGTGCTCGACGTACAGCGCCCGGTGAAGGGGCTCATCAGCCACAAGGTCCAAGTGACTGCTGGCGAGGTCGGAGTCGGAGACCCGGCTACCGCGCTTGTTGATGCTGAATGGCGCCGTGGGGCGACCCAGGCGCACTCGGCAACCCACGTCATCCACGCTGCATTGCGTCAGATTCTGGGCAAGGATGCTCACCAGTCGGGTTCGTACAACAAGGCCGGTTACATGCGGTTGGACTTCTCCTGGTCGCAAGCGCTATCGGTCGAGACCAAATCAGAGATTGAAGAAGTCGCCAACACTGCGGTGCGCGACAATCTCGAGGTCACGACCCGAATTATGGCGCTTGATGACGCCAAAGACTTGGGCGCGATGGCACTCTTCGGAGAAAAATATGGTGACTCTGTTCGTGTTGTCGAAATTGGTGGACCGTGGTCGCTCGAACTCTGTGCGGGAACCCACGTCGGCCGCTCGGCCGAGATCGGCCTGATCTCGCTTGTCGGCGAGTCGTCAGTTGGTTCGTCAAACCGCCGCGTTGAATCACTCGTCGGTATGAATGCGTTCCGCAACTTCGCTGCCGAACGCGCAATCGTGTCCGAACTGACCACCAACCTGAAGACGCCGCGGGAGCAGTTGCCCGACCGGATCGCTGAACTTATGGCGAACCTGAAGTCGGCGGAGCGCAAGATTGCCCAACTCGAGGCTGGCCAGTTGTCCCAGCGTGTACCCGCCTTGGTCGAGACCGCCCAGATGCTGGGTTCGGTAAAGGCAGTCGTTGAAAATGTTGGCGAACTTCCGTCGACCGATGACCTCCGCGGACTTGTGCAGTCAGTTCGTGAACGACTGGGCTCTGAAGCAGCAGTCGTAGCACTCGCTGCGACGGTCGGCGACAAGCCAGCGGTGATCGTGGCAACAAACGATGCATCTCGTGCTCACGGTTTTGCTGCCGGTGCACTCGCCAAGGCTGCTGCTGGCGTGCTCGGCGGCGGCGGCGGCGGTAAGCCCGATATTGCTCAGGGCGGTGGCGCGAACCCCTCAGCGATCCCTGACGCGCTCGCGCTGATTACGTCGACCCTCTCGGCATAGCCGATGCGCTCGGGTACTCGACTCGGCATTGACGTTGGCAAGGTACGGGTTGGTGTCGCGCGCAGCGATCCGCACGGGATGCTGGCGACTCCAGTAGAGACTATTCAGCGTGCTGACCGCAGCGTGCAACTAGTTCTCGCCCTTGCGACGGAACACGATGCTGTGGAATTTGTTGTTGGCCTCCCGATCGCTCTCTCTGGTCGGGACACTGCGTCCACGGGCGATGCTCGTGAGTTCGCCCAACAACTCGCCGACAGCTCGGATCTTCCTGTGCGCCTCGTCGACGAGCGGATGACAACGATGAGTGCGAACTCTGCACTGCGGGCATCCGGTCGAACGGCTAAGAATTCTCGCTCGGTCGTCGATCAGGTAGCCGCCGTTATAATTTTGCAACACGCCCTCGACTTCGAGCGCTCAGCGGCGAGACCGCCAGGCGAGCTTGTCGAACCGACGCTAGGATCCTGATTATGGCTGATGAACCGAACTGGGAAGACATCTTCAGCGATCAATCCAGTGAGAGTGCACCCAAGTCAGCCCGCGCTGCAGCATTGCACGGCACAGACGGCACTGAAAGCATTGAAAGCACTGATGACCGTTTAGGCAGCGCTGAAGGTTCAGAAGGTTCAGAAGGTTCAGAAGGCGCAGAAGCGGCTACCCCTCTGGCGCCTTCTGGTGAACAGCCTATGACGCGTCGCGAGGCGCGAGAGGCTCAAGAGACGCGGACCTCACGCAGGTCACAGAACTCAGCCGACCCCGTCGCCGAGTCTTCGACGGTGGGACCCCCTCGACGCAAGGGCCGTCTCTGGCTCATTCTCGGGCTCCCTCTTCTCGTCATCGCCTTGGCCGGCGCAGCGGTTGCGGCTTACGGCTGGATCAACTACGAAGAGAAGATCCGCGAAGTGCTCGGATGGGAAGTGCCGAACGACTTCGAGGGCGCGGGAAATGGCGAAGAGGTAGTCGTTACGGTCAACTCAGGCGATATTGGTTCCGATATTGCGCGGAGCTTGAACGTCGCCGGCGTCACGATGACGTTCGATGCGTTCTACAATCTGCTGCTGTCCCAGGAAACCGACCCTGCATTCTTCCCTGGCAACTACTCGCTCCAAAAGGAAATGAGCGCTCAGTCTGCGCTCGACGCACTACTCGACCCTGAGAACAAGGTAACCGACAGGCTCTTGATCACGGAGGGCACGACTCTGCCCGATGCGCTTGAGATTATTTCTGAGACGACAGGCATCGCTCTGGCAGACGTGCAGGCAGCATCCGAAGATCTTGCCCACTTTGAGCTCCCCGCCGAAGCAATCAGCCTCGAGGGCTATCTGTTCCCGGCAACCTACGACCTCAACGGCGCCCAAGACCCTTACGCGGTGCTCGATCTGATGGTCAACACGATGTACGAGAAGTTGGATGCCGCTGGTGTCGCCGTTGAGGACCGCTACCGAATTCTGACTATGGCAGCGCTCCTGCAGCGTGAGGCTGGCCCGAACACTGACGACTTCTACAAGATCGCTCGAGTGTTCTATAACCGGCTCGACCAGGATATTCTGCTGCAGTCTGACGCGACAGTCGCCTACGGCACCGGAAACCTGCACACCGTGTGGACGACGGATGCCGAACGCGCCGATGCAAGCAACCCGTACAACACCTATGCGAACCCTGGACTGCCCGTCGGTCCTATCGGACTTCCCGGCGAGTTGGCGATCGATGCAGCGATGAATCCTGTTGCGGGGGATTGGCTCTTCTTCGTGCCGATCAACCTCGCGACAGGCGAAACGGTCTTCACGACCAACGTCGATGACCACGAAGCGGCAGCGCAGCAACTCCGCGACTGGTGCGCCGAGAATGAAGAAAATGGGAGCTATTGCTAGAGAGTTCACGCATGCCTCCTGTGGCATCCGATCGTTCGAAGCTCGCTGTTCTTGGCTCTCCGATCGCGCATTCATTGAGCCCAGCGATTCATCGGGCGGCCTATGCGACTCTCGGTTTTGACTGGCAATATGACGCCGTCGAGTTGTCTGGGGACGCTCTGCCGGCTTTCCTCAGTGCCCTTGATGGGCGTTGGCGTGGCTTGTCGTTGACGATGCCGCTCAAGCGTGACGTGGTACCACTGCTCGACTGGACAGATCCGCTCGTGGAGCTCGTCGGCGGTGCCAACACTGTCGTGATGTCCGATGACGGTCTCCGCGGTTATAACACCGATGTCGAAGGCGCGATGCGCAGCTTTCTCGATGCAGGGCTGTCAAGCCTGGAGTCAGTGTGGATCCTCGGGGCCGGAGCCACCGCGTCATCGTTGCTCGTGGCATCCATTCGAATGGGCGCACAGAACATAGAGATTTTCGCGCGCACCCCCGCGAAAGCTGAGCCGCTGAAGGAGTTGGGCGGATCACTCGGTGCGAGCGTGGTGGTTCGGCAGTGGAAAGAAGCAGCGTTGTCGGTCGAGATTCCTTCCGTCATCATCTCCACGGTTCCCGGTGGGGCAATGGATCTGCACTTCGACGAGAGCGTGCGCACCGCAGCCGCGCTGTTCGATGTCGCTTACGACCCGTGGCCCAGCGAGGTCGCGAAGAGTTGGATGGCCGTCGGCGGCACCGTGATTTCCGGTCACGATCTGCTGATCAATCAGGCAATCGCCCAAGTGCGCATCTTTGCTGCGGGCACGCCAGACGTTCCGCTTGCTCGCGAAGCTGATGCGATTGACGCGATGCGCGCCGCGATTGAATCTCCGGCGAGCCACGACCACTCCTGATCACGCGAGTTCAGGGACCTGAGGCGGGGAAGCTTCACTCCGGGTAAAAACTGGCACCCTCTCGTGTGGGAGGATTGACGTATGCTTCGATGGTTAACGGCCGGTGAATCGCACGGCCCAGAATTGGTCGCAATTCTTGAGGGGATGCCGTCAGGCGTGCCCATCTCACCTGAACAAATTCAGGCAGACTTAGTGCGCCGCACGCTCGGCTACGGCCGTGGTGCCCGCATGAAGTTTGAGCAGGATGAGCTCACGCTGAGTGGCGGAATCCGTTTTGGCCTCACCATGGGTAGCCCCGTCGCGTTGCGGATCGGCAACACCGAGTGGCCTCGCTGGGTTGAGGTCATGAGCCCCGTGCCGGTTGATCCTGAAACTTTGCCCAAGGGTCGTGGTGCTGCCCTTACCCGTCCGCGCCCCGGTCATGCCGATCTCACGGGCATGCAGAAGTACGACTTCTCTGAGTCTCGCAACGTTCTTGAGCGCGCGAGTGCCCGCGAAACCGCGGCACGGGTTGCTCTCGGTGCTATTGCTCGCGCTTTCCTCGACGGCCTCGGTATCCGCCTTGTCAGTCACACCCTCTCGATTGGCACAGTGCGCGCGCCGGACGGGAGCCCACTGCCAACTCCTGGCGATGTGGCAATTCTCGACGCCGACCCCCTGCGGTGCTTCGATCCAGAGACTTCACAGCGCATGGTTACCGAAGTGGATCTCGCTCACGAAGATGGCGATACTCTCGGCGGAGTTGTTGAGGTTCTCGCCTACGGTTTGCCGCCGGGTCTTGGCTCGTACACGCACTGGGATCGCCGAATCGATTCACAGCTTTCAGCCGCACTCATGGGCATCCAAGCGATTAAGGGCGTAGAGGTTGGAGACGGTTTCGAGACTGCTGCCCGCCGTGGTTCCGTCGCGCACGACGAACTCGTCCACTCCGCCGAAGGCATCTCTCGTGAGAGTGATCGTGCAGGCGGCATCGAGGGCGGAATGTCGACCGGCACCGTGCTGCGTGTACGTGCCGCAATGAAACCAATCTCCACTGTTCCTCGTGCTCTTCGCACCGTCGACATTGCGACAGGTGAAGCGGCAGTGGCGCACCACCAGCGTTCTGACGTCTGTGCGGTTCCGGCTGCTGGCGTCGTCGCAGAAGCGATGGTTGCTCTCACCCTCGCGAACTCTGTACTTGAGAAGTTCGGTGGGGATTCGCTCGGCGAGACCAAGCGAAACCTTGAGTCGTATCTCGCTGCAATTCCTGACGCTCTTCAGACGACTCGGGCTACCTATGCTCAATGATGGCGGAGCGATCGTAGTCATCATTGGCGCACCCGGTTCGGGAAAGACCAAAGCGGGAAAGAAGCTTTCCAAGATTTTGGATGTCCCACTAATCGATACCGACAAGATTGTCGTAGCTTCACACGGCCCAATTTCTGAGCTCTTTGCCGAGTTCGGCGAAGAGTACTTTCGGGAGCGCGAACGCGAAGCGGTGGCAAACGCTCTGCTCGAACCCGCCGTCGTCACATTGGGTGGGGGCGCAGTGCTCAATCTCGCCACGCGCGCAGATCTCGCATCGCACCGCGTTGTCCAATTGACGATGTCGAAGGCTGCTGCTCGTCTGCGCATAGCGGGCAGCAAACGTCCGCTCGCCAAGAACGCCGATGAGTGGGAGAAGCTGGTCGAGACCCGTCGGCCCATCTACGACGAGCTATCGTCGCTCACGATCGATACCTCACTGAAGCCAATGGAAAAAGTCGCGCGAGAGATCGCCGACTGGTTGGGAACCCAACAACAATGACTGAAACCACGATCATCCCGGTCGCCGGCGCGAACCCGTACGACGTACTCATCGGGAGAGGGTTGCTGCCGCAACTTGCAGAACAGCTTGGCCCCCGTGTCGCAAAGGTGTTGATCATCCACCCGGCAACGTTGGGTGCGCGTGCCAACGCGCTGCGCGACTCGCTTGCGGAGAAGTATGAAGTTCTCCTTGCCGAGGTTCCGGATGCCGAAGACGCTAAACGCGTTGAGGTTGCCGCGTTCTGCTGGCAGATCATGGGCCAGACCGACTTCACTCGCACGGATGCCGTAGTGGGTTTCGGCGGCGGGGCAACGACTGACCTCGCTGGTTTTGTTGCGGCAACCTGGCTGCGCGGAATAAAGGTTGTTCACTGCCCCACGAGTGTCGCTGGGATGGTTGATGCTGCAGTCGGCGGCAAGACAGGCATCAATACCGCTGAGGGTAAGAATCTCGTGGGGTCGTTTTACGCGCCAAGCGCTGTTGTGGCTGATTTCGATGTTCTCGATGACCTGCCTCGTAACGAGATTTTGGCCGGTTTTGCGGAGATAGTGAAGTGCGGTTTCATCGCTGTGCCCGAGATTCTCGACCTCATTGAGGCTGATGTCGATGCCGTGACTGACCCTCACTCGGAGTCATTCCGTCGGGTCGTCGAGCTCTCCATTGAACTGAAGGCGCGTGTTGTTGCCGAGGATTTCAGGGATTTTGGCGCCCGCGAGATTCTGAACTATGGCCACACCCTGGGCCACGCCATTGAACATGCTGAGCGTTACCGGTGGCGCCATGGTGCTGCGGTTGCGGTCGGCATGGTCTTTGCTGCGGAACTTGCCCACCTTGCTGGTTCGCTGAGTTCTGAAGTTGTCGACCGGCACCGCAGCATCCTGCAGTCGCTGAGCTTGCCCATCGATTACCCCCTTGGTCGCTGGAAAACACTGCTTGCGACGATGCAGCGCGATAAGAAGGCTCGTGCGGGCATGATCCGCTTTGTGGTTCTCGATTCGGTTGGCCGAACGTCGATGCTGAACGGGCCAGACGAAGCGATGCTTTATTCGGCGTACCAAGAAGTCGGGGTCTAGCTGGCGCTCGCCTCGCTAGAGTGGAGCGGTGACTACAGTATTTGTCCTCAACGGGCCCAACCTCAGTCGGCTTGGCAGCAGAGAGCCTGACGTTTATGGCGGGGGAACACTCGTTGACCTTCGTGCCGCTCTCGAGGCCCACGCCGGTAGTCTCCCAACCGCGGCCGCGCTGTCGCTCGACTTTCGTCAGACTGACAGCGAAACAGAGCTGATTTCGTGGTTGCACGAGGCAATTGACACGGGATCACCAGTGATCATGAACCCTGCTTCCTTTACTCATTACTCTTACGCGTTGCGGGATGCTGCAGCCCAAGTGACAGGCGCAGGGCTTACGCTCGTCGAGGTGCACATCACGAATCCGCACGCGCGTGAGGAGTTTCGCCACACGAGCGTGATCTCTGGTGTTGCCACCGGTGTGATCGCTGGCTTTGGCTTCGAGTCGTACATTCTCGGCCTCGACGCAGTTGCTCGGCGACTCAGTTAGACTGCAATGTCGCATTTGTCGCCTTCGCGACGGAACCGCGCTTTTGCTCGTTAACAGAAACGGATTTACGCATGGCCTCTACCGCTGACATCAGGAACGGCGTCGTTCTCAACATGGACGGTGGATTGTGGACCGTTATCGAGTTCCAACACGTCAAGCCAGGCAAGGGCGGCGCCTTTGTCCGCACCAAAGTGAAGAACGTGCGCACCGGCAAGACCGTTGACCGCACCTTCAACGCTGGCGCGAAGATTGAAACCGAGACCGTTGACCGTTCAGAGTTCCAGTACCTGTATAAGGATCTCGAGAACTTCGTGTTCATGAACACGAGCGACTACGACCAGATCACCTTGAGCGCTGCCGCTGTAGGCGACGCCTCGAACTTCATGCTCGAAAACCAGAACGTGGTAATCGCGTTGCACAATGGTGAGCCGCTCTATGTAGAGCTGCCAGCATCCGTAGTTCTCGAAATCACGTACACGGAGCCAGGTCTTCAGGGCGACCGTTCAACGGGGGGCAGCAAGCCCGCCACCGTTGAGACTGGCTACCAGATTCAGGTTCCGCTGTTCCTTGAGCAGGGCACCCGAGTCAAGGTCGACACCCGCGATGGCGGCTACCTCGGTCGCGTGAACGACTAAGTGGGGGCACGCAGCAAGGCGCGCAAGCGCGCGCTTGACCTTATGTACGGTGCCGATGTTCGTGGCGAGAGCATTAACGAAGCGTTGGCAGCAGAGTCGTCACGAGCGATGAATGACCCAGCACGGGCAACCTCATGGGCGTATGCCCAGCAGGTTGTTTTGGGAATCACTGCTCATGGTGACGAGATCGATGAACTCATCGAAACCTATTCTCAGGGATGGCCACTCAACCGGATGCCTGCGGTGGATCGCGCACTCTTGCGTATTGGTCTGTGGGAAATCTTGTACAACGACGAGGTGCCGACGGGTGTCGCTATCTCTGAAGCCGTCGAATCTGCCAAGGTGCACTCCACCGAAGATTCGGCTGGTTTCATCAATGGTTTGCTCGGTCGGATCGCCGCCAGCCACGAATAGTTAGCCCTTATGTGACGTAGCGTTACGCACTCGCGTGACGCTACGTCATGGCTCAGATTGGCAGCGCGATCGTGTGGTCCTAGCGTTCAGGGATGAGTTCTTCATCCCTACGCCGCACAACCGCAGCAGACGCGCTATCTGTGTCGATCCGCGCGCTTTCGCGGAGTTTTGGCGAGCGTCGTGTGCTCCTTGACATCACACCAGGTGAGATCGTCGCGCTTATCGGCCCCTCTGGTTGCGGCAAGTCGACGCTTCTGCGTCACATTGGTGGGCTAGATTCGCCGACCTATGGAACGATCGACATCGGCGGAGAGCCTGTTACTGGTCTCGACGCGCGTACGGCGATTGCGTTTCAAGAACCGCGTCTACTTCCGTGGCGTTCGATCACGCGAAATGTCGAGGTTGGGCTTCCGCGAGGCAAGCGCAGTAACGGTGAACGTGACCGGGCCGCTGATCTTCTTGAGTTGGTGAAACTTTCTGCAGCGGCTCATCTTCGTCCGCGTGAGATTTCTGGCGGCATGGCCCAGCGTGTTTCGTTGGCGCGCGCGTTGGCGCGTCGGCCCGGCGTGCTTCTGCTGGATGAGCCTTTCGGGGCACTCGATGCGCTGACCCGTTTTGCGATGCAAGACCTACTCCTCGAATTGCATGCGGCAGAGCCGGCGACAATTGTCATCGTGACCCATGACGTCGACGAAGCGCTTTATCTCGCCGATCGCGTCATTCTCCTTGGGGCGCCAGCCAGCGAGGCATCCTCTGAACCCGCGAGCATCCTCTCCACGGTCACGGTGCCTGGTGTCCGACCGCGTGACCGGGGCAGCGGCGACCTAGCCGAATTGCGCGTCGAATTGCTTGACGGCCTCGGCGTTCCCACCCATCACCTCACCTCTTCTTAGTGCCCCATCCTCTCTTCTCTCCCAATCTCATTTCACGAAGGAAACTATGTCTCGCCGATCTCTCGTCTCTACCCTCGCGGCAAGTGCTGTTGCGCTTACGCTCGGTCTCTCCGGTTGCGTTGCTGGTGAAGGTTCAGCTCTTGCTCCTGAAGCCGTGAACAATGCCGGTGGCTGGACCAGCGACCAACTGACGGTGGACTTCGCCAGCTACAACCCGCTCAGCCTCATCATCAAAGAAGAGGGTTGGCTAGAAGAAACCCTTGGCGACGATGTCGAAGTGACGTGGATTCAGTCATCCGGTTCGGCCGCTGCAAACGATGCACTGCGCGCAGGAGCCCTCGACGTTGGTTCCACTGCTGGGTCTGCAGCACTTCTGGCGCGCGCCAATGGTTCGCCAATTAAAACGGTTGATGTCTACTCGCAGCCGAACTGGTCCGCCATCGTCGTTGCCGCGGATTCTCCTATTCAATCGGCCGAAGATCTGCGCGGTAAGAATATTGGGGCCAATGCGGGAACCGACCCATACTTCTTCTTGCTTCAGACTCTCGCGGAGTTCGGAATCGGACTTGATGAGGTCACGATCACCCAGCTTCAGCACGCTGATGGAAAGACTGCCTTGGAGTCAGGAGCCGTGGATGCGTGGGCTGGGCTCGACCCGCTCATGAGTGCATCCGTTGTGAATGCCGGTTCGCGAATCGTCTACGACAACCCAGATTTCAATAGTTACGGGTTCTTGAACGCGACCGAAAGCTTCTTGGAGAAGTCGCCCGACCTCGCGCAGCTGGTCGTCGATGCCTACGAGAAGGCACGTCAGTGGGCTGCTGATCGCCCGGATGACGCTGCCGCGATTTTTGCCGATGTAGCTGGTATCGATCTTCCGATCGCTCATTCCGTGTCGCTGGAACGGACAAATCTCGCTATTCACCCCGCCCCGGGTCAGAAGCAGCGTGATGTGCTCAACGTGATTGGCCCGATTTTTGTCGACTCGGGTGCCGTTGCAGACCAGTCGCAGATTGATGACGCTCTCGCGTCACTGTTCGAGGCGTCGTTCGTCGACGGTGCGGATCCGAGCCGTGTCACAGAATAATAGGTCGAGTGTGTTGGAGCGGCCCGTCGTAGGTAACGTCGAGGCCGCCCCGGCGCCCATTCCCACCACAACTTCTCGTCGCCCACGTCGCTGGGTGCGCGCGACCATTCTGGGCGCGGTTGTCCCTATCGTTTTGGTCGTACTGTGGCAGACAATCGCGACGTCGGGACTTGTGCCGAGCTATCGTCTGCCGACACCGTTCAGCGTCTGGGCCGCTGGAATGGATCTCGCTGAGCGAGGGGTGCTCTATCAGCACGTCGCTATCTCGACTCAGCGTGTGCTGTTGGGCTTCGCGATTGGATCCGTCGTAGGTCTGGCGCTTGCGGCGATCGTCGGATTGTCATCTCGGTTCTCTGAACTCTTTGCGCCGACACTGGTCGCCGTGCGCGCAGTACCGTCGCTCGCGTGGGTGCCGCTGCTCGGGCTCTACCTCGGCTACGGTGAAGACTCGAAGGTCGCGCTTATTGCGATCGGCGCGTTTTTCCGGTGTACACGACTGTCACGTCGGCTCTGCGGCATGTGGATGCTCACCTGGTCGAACTGGGCAGAAGCTACGGCTACTCCGGCACGGCCCTACTGAGTCTCGTGCAGTTGCCTGCCGTTGTGCCCGCGGTCATCTCTTCTCTCAGGCTTGCGCTTGCGCAAGCCTGGCTGTTTCTTGTAGCGGGGGAGTTGCTCGGAGCATCCTTGGGTCTCGGTTATCTGCTTGTGGACTCTCAACAGAACGGCCGTATCGATCGGCTGTTCCTGACAATCCTCTTGCTTGGACTGCTCGGTAAACTCACTGATACTGCGGTCGGCCTGCTCGAACGTTTCTTGCTCAAACGTTGGGGGTCGTAGAGCCGTCAAACGTGGGTATGAATTGGGCCTCTGAGCACGCTATAGTCGGTGAAACAGATTTCCTTTAAATTCCGTCCAGAGAGGCGGGGAAGGAGGTCAGAATGTCTGTACGTACAGTGCTGCAGCATGCTGATATCACCCGAGCGTTGACTCGTATTTCCCACGAAATTCTTGAGTCCAATCGCGGTTCAGACGATCTCGTCATCCTCGGCATCCCGACGCGCGGCGTCACGCTCGCAAAGCGGATCTCGGCGATCATTCAGTCAGTGGACTCCGCGGTCATCCCGGCCGGTGCACTCGACGTCACGATGTATCGCGATGATCTCGCCCAGAATCCCACGCGGGCAACAGGGCCAACCGACATCCCGAGCGGCGGCATCGATGGCAAGACCGTCGTGCTGGTTGACGACGTGCTTTACTCCGGCCGCACCATCCGTGCTGCCCTGGACGCTCTCGGCGATCTTGGCCGTCCGCGCGCTGTGCGATTGGCCGTGCTCGTCGACCGCGGCCATCGCGAGTTTCCGATTCGTGCCGACTTTGTGGGCAAAAACCTTCCAAGCTCGATGGAGGAACGCATCAACGTGCGCCTTGAAGAGATCGATGGAGCCGACGAGGTGACGATCGGATGAGGCACCTACTCACGACGCAGGGCTTGCGTCGCGACGAAGCCATCGCGATTCTCGATGTTGCTGAAGATATGGCTGCAGTCGGCGAGCGCGAAGTCAAAAAACTGCCGACGCTACGCGGCAAGACCGTCATCAACCTGTTCTTCGAAGACTCCACGCGCACCCGAATCTCATTTGAAGCCGCAGCGAAACGACTGAGCGCAGACGTCATCAATTTCGCAGCTAAGGGATCGAGCGTGTCAAAGGGCGAGAACCTCAAAGACACCGCCCAGACGCTCGCAGCGATGGGTGCCGACGCTGTTGTTGTGCGGCACTGGGCATCCGGTGCTCCTAAGACTCTTGCCGACAGCGGATGGATCGACGCTGGCATTGTGAATGCGGGTGACGGCACGCACGAGCATCCAACTCAAGCGCTGCTTGACGCCTTCACCATTCGTCGTAGGCTTCACGGTTCAGCTGCACGAGGCCGGGACCTAGACGGTGTAAGCGCCACGATTGTTGGCGATATCGTGCACTCCCGGGTCGCCCGCTCAAACGTGTGGCTACTGACAACGCTTGGTGCGCGAGTCACGCTCGTTGCCCCGGCGACCTTGCTGCCGGTAAACCTCAGCGGTTGGCCCGTAGAGGTGTCGTATGACCTTGATCACGCCATCGCTCAACGCCCTGATGTCATCATGATGTTGCGTGTGCAGGGCGAACGAATGGCTGCCGCGTTCTTCCCGAATGCTCGCGAATATTCCAAGCAGTGGGGACTCAATGACGAACGGATGCGGGCCCTGCCAGCAAGTAGCATGGTTATGCACCCTGGGCCGATGAATCGTGGCCTAGAAATCTCGGCTGCAGCCGCAGATTCGCCGCAGTCGACAGTGCTCGAACAGGTAAGAAACGGCGTCTCAGTGAGGATGTCGGTGTTGTATCACTTGCTGTCCGGAGCTGTGGAGCGGTGAACGCAGAACTAGCCCGTGCCGTCCCTGCATGTGCATCACCCCAGAGAAGAGGACTCTCGTGAGTATCAGAATCGTCAACGCAACTTTGCCTAACGGCAAGCGCGCCGACTTCACGATTGATCGTGGCGTGTTCACCGACGATAGTTCTGCGGATCGCACAATCGACGCAGCCGGGCTGCAAGCTCTTCCGGGTCTTGTCGATCTTCACACTCACCTGCGCGAACCAGGCTTTGAACAGAGCGAAACTGTATTGTCAGGCAGCCGTGCCGCGGCAATGGGCGGCTTTACTGCCGTCTTTGCGATGGCGAACACCATGCCGGTGCAGGACACTGCCGGAGTAGTTGAGCAAGTGCAGTCGTTGGGGGACACCCACGGCTACGCTACGGTGCGCCCCATCGGTGCGGTCACTGAGGGTCTTGCGGGAACTACGCTCTCTGAGATTGGCGCGATGGCGAACTCGCGTGCGGGAGTCCGCGTGTTTTCCGACGACGGCAAGTGCGTGCACAACGCTCTACTGATGCGTCGCGCGCTTGAATACGTGAAGACCTTTGACGGGGTCGTCGCTCAGCATGCTCAAGAGCCGACCCTCACCGTGGATGCGCAGATGAACGAGGGCGCTGTATCGAGCGAGCTTGGCCTCGCCGGATGGCCTGCGGTCGCCGAAGAGTCGATCATTGCCCGCGATGTTCTGCTCGCCGAGCATGTCGGTGCGCGGCTCCACATCTGTCACCTCTCCACCGCGGGCTCGGTTGACGTGATTCGCTGGGCCAAAGCCCGCGGCATTTCGGTTACCGCTGAGGTCACCCCGCATCACCTCCTGCTGACCGAAGAACTTGTTCGTGGCTATGACGCTCGTTTCAAGGTGAACCCACCGCTTCGCCGCGATGAGGATGTGCAGGCGCTTCGAGCAGCCCTTGCCGACGGAACCATCGACATCGTCGCGACCGACCACGCACCGCATCCGCCCGAGGCGAAAGAGTGCTCGTGGGCCGAAGCCGCCTTTGGCATGGTCGGGCTCGAATCTGCCCTCAACATCGTACAAGAAGCAGTTGTCGACACCGGGCAGCTGAGCTGGGTAGATATCGCGCGCGTTCTCTCGCAGACGCCAGCGCAGATCGGTCGTCTCGATGGCTATGACATCCCATTTGCCGTCGGATCGGCAGCGAACCTTGTGCTTCTTGATTCGAGCGCACGCTCAACGTTTAGCGCTGACTCGCTGCGCGGCAAGAGCGTGAACTCTCCATACTTGGGGCGCACGCTTCCCGGTCGAGTCATGACGACCATCCACAACGGCTATGAAACTGTCCGGGATGGTGATGTTGTTGAGGTTGACGAGGTCGCTCACAACGCTCGCCTCGCGGCTGCGGAGGCGAACCATGTCTAAAGATGTTTCAACGCTCATTGTGATTGGCGTTGTAGTGCTACTTCTTGGCCTGATGGTGGCGGGTTGGTACGCGCGTAAGCGTCGCCAGTCGCACATCGCTGTGCCGCAGCAACCACCAGTCGACCTTCCTGCCGGACACCCCAGCTTTAACGGTAAGTACGTGTCAACAACTCTCGCGGGAGACCAGCTCAATCGCGTCGCCGTTCACAGCCTAGGATTCCGCGGTAACTGCACAATTGAAGTTCACCCAGCGGGCATTGCGGTTTTCCGTGCTGGCGAACGCGATCTCTGGATTCCCCGCGCCGACGTGCGAGGAATCGTGCGCGCAACGTGGACTATCGACCGTGTGGTCGAACAAAACGGACTGCAGGTGATCGAGTGGACACTCGATGGGACCGCGGTCGATAGCTATTTCCGAATGGACGACCCTGAAGCTTCCGACAAGGAGCTCGCTGGTGTTGTTAGCAATGAAAGGCAGTCCCAATGACTTGTGAAGCAGCAGTGCTCGTATTGGAAGATGGCACACGCTATCTCGGGCAGGCCTACGGTGCCCGCGGACAGCGACTCGGCGAAGTGGTGTTCGCGACCGGAATGACGGGTTACCAGGAGACGATCACTGACCCCAGCTATGTGGGCCAAATCGTCGTCATGACGGCACCTCATATCGGCAACACCGGCGTCAACGACGAAGACCCAGAATCATCACGAATCTGGGTCTCCGGCTTCGTGGTTCGAGACGCCAGCCGCGTTGTCTCGAACTATCGAGCTAATGGCTCCTTAGATGATCAGCTCACCGAGCAGAGCATTGTGGGTATCAGCGGCGTAGACACTCGAGCGATCACCCGTCGCCTGCGGGACTCTGGCTCAATGCGTGGCGGCATCTTCTCGGGTACTGACGCCGAGCTGAGCCACGAAGAACAGCTCACAGCAGTGAAAGATACCGCGCAGATGACCGGTCGAAGCCTCTCTTCAAAGGTTTCGACGGCTGAAACATATGTGGTTGACGCTATTGGTGAGAGCATCGGCCGTCTGGCTGTGCTCGACCTCGGTGTGAAGACCTCTACTCTCAACTACTTGGCCGAGCGTGGCTTTGAGGTGCACGTGCTGCCTCAGACCGTCAGCTTCGACGAGATGCTTGCCATTGAGCCGGTTGCCGTCTTCTACTCGAATGGCCCTGGCGACCCCTCCGCATCCGACGCCCATGTTGCACTCCTGACCGAAGTACTCAAAAAGGGGTTGCCATTCTTCGGGATCTGCTTCGGCAACCAGCTCCTGGGTCGCGCGCTCGGCTACGGCACCTACAAGTTGCCGTTTGGTCACCGCGGAATCAACCAACCCGTCATCGACGTAAATACCCTGCGTACCGAGATCACCTCGCATAACCACGGCTTCGCGGTTGACGCCCCAGTTGGCGAGATCAGCCAGTCACCAGCCGGCTTCGGCCGGGTCGAAGTGAGCCATGTCAACCTCAACGACAACGTTGTTGAGGGTCTGCGCGCACTCGACGTTCCCGCTTTCTCCGTGCAGTACCACCCCGAGGCGGCCTCCGGTCCGCACGACGCAAATTACCTTTTCGACAGGTTCCGCGACCTTGTTCTCGAGAACGCAAAGGACAGCAAGTAATGCCCAAGAGACAAGACATTTCATCGGTGCTCGTTATCGGTTCTGGCCCGATCGTCATTGGCCAGGCAGCAGAGTTTGACTATTCGGGAACGCAAGCGTGCCGCGTGCTGCGTGAGGAGGGCATCCGTGTCATTCTCGTGAACTCGAACCCAGCGACGATCATGACAGACCCCGATTTCGCGGACGCGACCTACATTGAGCCGATCACGTGGGAGGTTATCGAGACGATCATTGCCAAGGAGCGTCCGGATGCCCTGCTTCCGACCCTTGGTGGCCAGACCGCACTCAATGCTGCCATCGAGCTCGACGCTCACGGCATCCTCGAGAAGTACAACGTTGAGCTAATCGGCGCCAACCTCGAGGCCATCAACAAGGGCGAGGACCGCCAGATCTTCAAGCAGCTTGTGCTTGATTGCGGTGCGGATGTCGCCAAGTCACACATTGCTACTACCGTTGCTGAGGCGGTCGATTTTGCCGAGGATCTCGGGTATCCGCTCGTGATTCGCCCCTCGTTCACCATGGGCGGACTGGGTTCTGGTTTCGCGTACACACGCGAAGAACTCGTGCGTATGGTCACTGATGGGCTGCATCAGAGTCCAACCACTTCAGTGCTTCTCGAAGAGAGCATCCTGGGCTGGAAGGAGTATGAGCTCGAGCTGATGCGTGATACCGCAGACAATACTGTTGTCGTGTGTTCGATCGAGAATGTCGATCCTGTTGGTGTTCACACTGGTGACTCGATCACTGTTGCCCCGGCGCTGACGCTCACCGACCGCGAATACCAGAATCTGCGAAACATTGGCATCGACATCATTCGGGCGGTCGGTGTTGATACCGGTGGTTGCAACATTCAGTTCGCGATTGACCCCGCTGATGGCCGTGTCATTGTTATTGAGATGAACCCGCGGGTTTCCCGTTCGAGCGCTCTTGCCTCTAAGGCGACGGGCTTCCCGATTGCGAAGATCGCCGCAAAACTGGCGATTGGGTACCGCCTCGATGAAATCCCGAACGACATCACCAAGGTCACCCCCGCAAGCTTCGAGCCAACTCTCGACTATGTCGTGGTGAAGGTTCCCCGCTTCGCTTTTGAGAAGTTCCCGGCGGCTGATACCCGCCTGACGACCACCATGAAGTCGGTAGGCGAGGCCATGGCAATCGGCCGCAACTACTCAACAGCGCTACAAAAGGCGCTCCGTTCGCTCGAGAAGCGCGATTCAAGCTTCCACTGGAACGGGCCGGTCGGCAACAAGGCTGAACTGCTCGCGCTCTCATCGATTGCCACTGATGGTCGCATCATTACTGTGCAGCAAGCGATGCGTGCTGGGGCGACAACCGAGGAGGTCTTCGAGGCCACCAAGATTGATCCCTGGTTCGTCGATCAAATCGCGCTCATCAACGAAGTAGCAGTCGATGTTGCGGATGCTCCTGAACTCAGCGCCGCGCTGCTGACCCACGCCAAGAATCACGGCTTTAGTGATATCCAGATCGCAGAGATTCGCGGCGTCTCTGAGGCCGAAGTTCGCGACCGGCGCTGGAATCTTGATGTGCGTCCCGTCTTCAAGACGGTCGATACCTGCGCGGGGGAGTTCCCCGCTCTGACGCCATACCACTACTCGAGCTACGATTCTGAAACCGAGGTGGTTCCGAGCGACAAGCGCAAGGTTGTCATCTTGGGTTCGGGCCCAAACCGCATCGGTCAGGGCATCGAGTTCGACTACTCCTGTGTGCACGCTTCGTTCGCTCTCTCCGATGCGGGCTACGAAACGATCATGATCAACTGCAACCCGGAGACAGTGTCAACGGACTATGACACCAGCGATCGCCTCTACTTCGAACCCCTAACGCTCGAAGACGTGCTGGAGATCATCCACGCGGAAAGCAAGAGTGGCGAGCTGATGGGCGTCATCGTTCAGCTCGGCGGCCAGACCGCTCTCGGACTTGCTCAGGGGCTTAAGGATGCCGGCATCCCGATTCTCGGAACAACCCCCGAAGCAATTGACCTTGCTGAGGAACGAGGGCTGTTCTCGGCCATTCTCGACAATGCAGGCCTTCTTGCTCCCAAGAACGGAACGGCAACCAACCAGGCCGAAGCGATCGCCATCGCCGAGAACATTGGATATCCCGTCCTGGTTCGCCCGTCGCACGTTCTCGGCGGGCGCGGTATGGAAATTGTGTACGACACGGTTGCACTCGCCGACTACTTCGATCGGGTGCGCGATGTCGTGATCATCTCAGAGACGTCGCCGCTGCTGGTCGACCGGTTCTTGGATGACGCAATCGAGATCGACATCGACGCGCTTTATGACGGTACCGAGTTGTATGTCGGCGGAATCATGGAGCATATCGAGGAGGCCGGGATCCACTCCGGTGACTCAGCATGCACCCTTCCTCCGGTGACGCTCGGGCGCGATGTGCTCAAGCGAGTCCGCGACGCGACACTGGCAATAGCCGAGGGTGTGGGCGTGCGTGGACTAATAAACGTGCAATTCGCCATTGGGCAGGGCATCCTTTACGTGCTCGAAGCCAACCCGCGCGCTAGCCGCACCGTGCCGTTCGTGTCGAAGGCTCTTGGTATCCCGCTGGCGAAGGCAGCTGCTCTCGTCATGGTTGGCTCCAGCATCCGTTCGCTCGTAGAGAGTGGCCTGCTCCCCGTTCTTGACGGCTCGCAAGTGCCCTCAACGTCGCCGGTGTCGGTGAAGGAGGCCGTGCTTCCGTTCAAACGCTTCCGCACCGTAGAAGGCAACGTTGTCGATTCGGTGCTTGGCCCGGAGATGCGCTCGACCGGTGAAGTGATGGGTATCGACTCCAACTTCCCGAAGGCTTTCGCGAAGAGTCAAGAAGCTGCTTACGGTGGATTGCCCGACAGCGGTACCGTGTTCGTTTCGGTTGCTGACCGTGACAAGCGCGCGGTGATTCTCCCGGTGTTGCGCCTCAGCCAGCTGGGATTCACGATCCTCGCCACTGACGGTACTGCCGAGATCTTGGCCCGCAACGGTATCGAAGCTCACGTGGTGCGCAAGTACTTCATGGGTCAAGAAGTTGATGCTGAAGAGCCGTCGATTGTCGAGCTCATCAACGCGGGCAAGGTGGATGTTGTCATCAACACGCCTAGCGGACGAAGCGCTCGTGCCGATGGCTATGAGATTCGCACGGCAACAGTCGCGGCTGACAAGCCCATCTTTACGACGATCGCCCAACTTGCCGCCGCCGTGGCATCGTTCGAGGCGATCCGAGACGGTTTCGACGTGCGGTCGCTTCAGGATTACGCCCTCGATCGTGCGGCTGAGCTCGAGAAGGTAGCGAACAATGCCTAGTTTCGCATCGCGGCTCGCCGCCACCTTCGAGGAGTTCGGCGGTGTCTGTATGGGCATCGACCCTCATCCCTTCCTGCTCGAAAGTTGGGGACTCTCCAATGACGTCCATGGCGTTCGCGAATTTGCGTTGCGTGCAGTGGATGCCGCAGCAGGCAACGTAGGAATGATCAAGCCGCAGGTTGCATTCTTCGAGCGCTTCGGTTCTGCCGGCTATGCGGTGCTCGAGGAGTCTTTCGCATTGGCGCGTTCAGCTGGGCTGCTCGTTATCGCCGATGTTAAGCGCGGCGATCTTTCCTCATCGGTTGATGCCTACGGTCAGGCCTGGCTTACGCCGGGATCGCCGTTGGAGGCAGACGCGATGACCGCGGTTGCGTATCAGGGTGTCTCCGAGCTTTCGGGTCCGTTTGAATTAGCGCGAGACGCGGGTAAGGGCATTTTCGTGCTCGCGGCAACGTCGAATGCTTCGGCTCACAGCATCCAATCTGCTCGCATTCTTGAGGGCGAACACGAGGGTGCCACGGTCGCTGCCAGTGTCGTTCGCGATGTTCGTGCGCTGAATTCAGAGAGCGGACTTGGTTCGTTTGGCGTTGTTATTGGTGCGACGGTGAATGTGGCCGACTACGGCATGAGCGTCGACGAGTTGATTGATCTACCTGTTTTGGCGCCAGGTTTTGGTGCTCAGGGAGCCCAGGTTGAGCAGGCGCGTGAGCTTTACGGTGCCGCGGTCGCCAACACGATCGTCACGGTCTCGCGGAGCGTTCTCCAAGAGGGATCGAGCCAGATTTCGTCGGAACTACGCTCATTGCGGTCGCAACTTCGTGAGCAGGTGCGCTAATGGGTCCGCGTCCGGAACCCCCAGAGGTCGACCGTGCTGCTGCATCGAGGGCAGCGATTGCTGCCCGCAGGGCTCGCGCTTCCGTCAAGCGCGAAGTGGCCGAGCGTGCTCGGACCGCGCTGAGCGTCGCGCGCACAGCGTGGGCGACGCCGGACAGCCCTGAAGCGAGACTGCTGGTGCGCGAGCTTCTACTCAGCGTGCCATCGCTCGGGCCGACCCGCGTTGACACCGTGATGGAAGAACTCGCGATCGCCGAACGCAAACGGGTAGGTGGTCTCGGTCCGAAGCAACGCGATCGACTCACCGCCTACCTCACAGATCGCCAAGGCCCAGAGCCGACGCGCCTCGTGGTCCTCGCTGGCCCGACTGCTGTCGGCAAGGGAACAGTCTCGAGCTACATCCGCGAAAATCATTCGGATGTCTTGCTCAGCGTTTCAGCGACAACTCGTAAGCCTCGGCCGGGGGAGATCGAGGGAGTTCACTACTACTTCGTCAGTGATGACCAATTCGACGCGATGATCGCGAATGATGAGCTGCTTGAATGGGCGGTCGTGCATAATTCCTACCGCTACGGCACGCCACGCCCGCCGATCGATGCGGCTCTTGCCGAGGGCAAGCGCGTTCTGCTCGAGATCGATCTGCAGGGTGCCCGATCCGTTCGCACCGTGATGCCCGAAGCCCTACTGGTGTTCCTATTGCCGCCAACGTGGGAAGAATTGGTGCGTCGATTGATCGGTCGTGGCACCGAGGATGGTGCCGAACAGGCCCGCAGATTAGAGACCGCAAAGGTCGAATTGGCGGCTCAAGAAGAGTTCGATGTGAAAGTTGTGAACACAGAAGTAAGCCAAGCGGCTCAAGAAGTCGTAGAATTGATGGATGCGCCCGCTGGCGCGACCACTTCCGACTCCAAGGAGCACTCCAATGGCTGACAAGAACTCGGGCATCATTGATCCCCCCATCGACGAATTGCTGTCGAAGGTTGACTCCAAGTACCAGCTCGTAATCTTCGCGTCCAAGCGCGCTCGCCAGATCAACGACTACTACGCAGACCTCCACGAGGGCAGCCTGTTCGACAACGTCGGACCACTCGTTGACTCCACGATCGAAGACAAGCCCCTTTCGGTTGCTCTTCGCGAGATCAACGAA
Organism: Rhodoglobus aureus; assembly: GCF_039527955.1. NCBI lineage: Bacteria > Bacillati > Actinomycetota > Actinomycetes > Micrococcales > Microbacteriaceae > Rhodoglobus > Rhodoglobus aureus. Next base: position 53,782 of record NZ_BAAAKW010000030.1, read on the forward strand.
AACAAGCTCGAGCTCAAGCGACTCAGCGGCGAATAGTAGCTACTTCGGTGACCGCGCTCAACGTAGTCGTCGGAATTTCTGGCGGAATCGCTGCCTATAAGGCGGTCTCCGTTGTGCGGGAGCTTGTGCTCGCGGGCCACGACGTTCACGTCGTCGCCACGAGCAACGCGCTCAAGTTTGTGGGATTGCCGACGCTTGAGGCGATAAGTCGCAACCCCGTTCATACAGACCTCTACGAGGGTGTGGATGAGGTGCGCCATGTTTCTGTCGGCCAGGCTGCCGACGTGATCGTGGTCGCGCCCGCTACTGCCAACACGATCGCCAAGATCGCGACTGGTCAGGCAAGCGACTTCCTCGGCAACACCATTCTGGCCAGCACAGCGCCGATTGTTGTTGCTCCAGCCATGCACACCGAAATGTGGCTCAATCCGGCAACGGTCGCCAATATTGAGACGCTGCGGTCACGCGGCATCTACATTGTTGGTCCAGAATCAGGCCAGTTGACTGGCACAGACAGCGGACCCGGCCGGATGTCAGAACCGAACGACATTGTTGCCGCCGCTTTAGCTGCGGTGGCATCCTCTCGCGATCTCGCCGGCCGCACCGTGCTCGTCACTGCGGGCGGCACCCGCGAGCCTCTCGATCCTGTTCGATTTATCGGCAATCGTTCGAGCGGAAAGCAGGGTGTTGCTGTTGCGAGCGCTGCTGCCGCACGTGGCGCTTCCGTAGTTCTGATCGGTGCCAACCTTGAGGTTTCGGCGCCGGCGGGCGTCCGGCTCGTTGAAGTAGGCACAACGCTAGAGCTGCAAACGGCTGTTGAGGCCGAAGCTACAGCGGCAGATCTGGTGGTCATGGCTGCTGCGGTTGCTGACTACCGCCCGGCCGAGACCGCTCAGTCCAAGATTAAGAAGCGCAGTGATTCGAGCACGCTCGAACTGCGTCTGGAAGAGAACCCTGACATCTTGCGTGGGCTGTCACACAACCGTTCACGCGATCAACTGATCGTCGGGTTTGCGGCAGAGACTGAACCAGACGACGATGCGCTTCTGCAACTGGGTCGCGCCAAAGTTGCACGCAAGGGTTGTGACTTTCTGGTTCTCAACCGTGTGGGTTGGACTGAAGGCTTTGCCTCGGACCGTAACACTGTCGTCGTTATCGACAAGGCCGGAGATAGAGTGGGCGAGGCAAGCGGAAGCAAGTTGTCGGTGGCCCACCGCATTCTGGATCTTGTGTTCGCAGCCCGCTGACATCCATTCATCACTACCGGAGACGGCTTATGACTTCGCCCCTGCGCACCTTCACCTCGGAGTCTGTTACCGAGGGACACCCCGACAAGATTTGCGATCAGATCAGTGACAGCATCTTGGATGCTCTGCTTGAGGAAGATCCTCACGCTCGTGTTGCGGTTGAGACCCTGGTAACCACTGGTCTTGTTCACGTCGCTGGCGAGGTCACAACATCCGGTTATGCCGACATTCCCGCTATCGTTCGGGACCGCATTTCTGAGATTGGGTACAACTCCTCGGCCGTTGGCTTCGATGGTCGTTCCTGTGGCGTCTCGATCTCTATCGGCGCGCAGTCGCCAGACATTGCGCAGGGGGTTGATGTTTCTTTGGAGACCCGTGAAGGAGACTCGAGCGACGAACTCGACGTTCTCGGCGCTGGTGACCAGGGCGTCATGTTCGGCTACGCGACCATCGAAACCCCTCAGCTCATGCCAGCACCGGTCTGGCTTGCGCACCGGATGGCGGAACGACTTGCTGAGGTTCGCAAGCTCGGGCTGGTTGACTATTTGCGTCCAGATGGCAAGACCCAGGTGACGGTTGGCTACGAGGGCGATATCCCGCGCAGCATTGAGACTGTCGTACTGTCGACCCAGCATTCGCCACACGTCTCGACGGCACAGTTGCGCGCCGAGATCGAAGAACTCGTCGTTCGTCCCATTGCCGAGAGCTCTGGTCTTGATCTGTCGAACCTGCAAGCGATCGTGAATCCAAGCGGCCGTTTCGAAATCGGTGGTCCGCAGGGCGACGCTGGAGTAACCGGCCGCAAGGTAATCGTCGACACGTACGGCGGAGCATCGCGTCACGGCGGCGGCGCATTCAGTGGCAAAGACCCGTCGAAGGTTGACCGCTCGGCTGCCTACGCCATGCGCTGGGTTGCCAAGAACGCTGTAGCGGCAGGCCTTGCCGATCGTCTCGAGATTCAGATTGCCTACGCAATCGGTCGCGCTGCGCCGGTGAGCCTGTATGTGGAAACGTTCGGCACGGGTCACGTTTCTGACGAGGCCATCTTGGGTGCGATCAATGAAGTATTTGATCTGCGACCTGGCGCCATCATCCGTGACCTTGATCTCTTGCGGCCCATTTACGCGAAGACGGCAACCTACGGTCACTTCGGTCGTGAACTTCCCGAGTTCACGTGGGAGCGACTCGACCGCGTTGAGGCTCTTCGCAGGGCCGCTGGGCTCTAGAGATGACTGAAGCATCCATCGCACGGGTGCTCATTGACTCTCCGCTGCCGCAACTCGACAGACTATTCGATTACGCAATTCCCGAGAACCTTCGGGAGGAAGCCCGTGCTGGCGTTCGAGTCAAGGCTCCGCTGAAGACTCTGGGCCGCCTGGTCGAGGGGTGGATTGTTGAACTCACCGATACGGTGGGCTACGCAGGCAAGTTGAGTGAGCTCGATTCGGTCATCTCACCGTTCCCCGTTCTCGCGCCAGAAGTCTGGACTCTTGCCCGTGCGGCGGCGGATCGGGCCGCGGGAAACGCAGCCGATGTGTTGCGATTGGGGATCCCTAAGCGTCACGCCCGAGCTGAAAAGTCACTTCCGGAGCCTGCAATGGTTTCCTACGAGCATTCAGGCGAACCGCTGGCGGTCACCTATTTCGATGCTGATTCGATCACCACCCTTTTCGCTGCGAACAAACGCGCGGCCCTGGCCGCGCCGACCGGGGTCGTTGAAATTTCGCCAGGCAAGTGGGTCGGCCGATGGGCGGTGACCATGGCCGAATTGGCCGCCCAGACGCTTGCTCGTGGCTCGACGGCGATCTTGGCCACTCCTGATTTTCGTGATCAGGAGCAACTCGAAGCCGCAGTAACTGCACTCGTCCCCGAGGATCGAATTCTGCGCCTCGATGCGCGCCAGAGCGTTCAGCGTCGCTATGGAAATTTCCTGAGGACGCACGACGGCACTCCTTATGTGATCATCGGCAACAGGTCGGTCGTGTACGCACCAGCGACGAAGTTAGGCCTTCTCGTGGTCTGGGACGACGGAGACTCGCTTTACAGCGAGAACCTCTCGCCGTACATCCACACTCGAGACGCAGCGTTGCTTCGCCAAGAGCAGCAGCAGTGTGCGCTCGTATTCTTGAGCCACTCCCGCAGCACCGAAGTGCAGCGCCTTGTTGAGGTCGGGTGGTTTGGGGCAATGAGCCCCGGAGGAATTCGTCCGCCGAAGGTGATCCCTTCGGCCAATCAGGTCAGCCAAGATCGGCTTGCCGCAATTGCTCGCATCCCGTCGGCAGCGTGGAAAGCAGCGCGTGCGGGGCTCGATGAGGGCCCAGTTCTGGTTCAGGTAGCCCGTCCCGGCTACGCCCCTAGGCTCGCTTGTGCGGATTGCGCTCAGACTGCACGATGTACAACCTGTGCCGGACCACTGGCGCAACGCTCCGCCTCCTCGACACCAAGCTGTGTGTGGTGTGGGGCGTTGGCCGTGAAGTGGCGGTGTCGTGAGTGTGACGGCACTCGTCTGCGGATGGTTGGTTCCGGCAGCGCCCGAACCGCTGACGAGTTGGGGCGAGCATTTCCCGGCTACCGCGTGATTGTGGCCGATGGAGATCATCAGGTCACAACCGTCTCGTCAGAGCCGTCGCTGGTGATCGCAACACGGGGTGCCGAACCGGTCGCTGAGGGTGGCTACCGTGCGGTGCTGCTCCTTGACGGTGCAGGCATGCTGGCCCGTGAAAGTTTGCGCGTGTCGGAGGATTGCCTTCGCTGGTGGTCAAATGCGATTGCGTTGGCAGCCGACGGTGCGCCGGCCGTGGTCGTCGGGGTGGGCGGAGCCCTAGCGACGGCTCTCGTCACGTGGCGCCAAGAAGACTTCGCAAGCTCTGAGCTCGCGGATCGCCGAGAACTGCGGTTTCCGCCGGCGATTCGTGTGGCAACGCTCACCGGCAAAGTCGCACTCGTCGCCGCAGCGATAGAGCAATTGCCGGTTGAACCGCTGGATGTATTGGGCCCAGTAGATCTTCCTGATGGCGTCGTGCGCACGATCATCCGGTTCGACTACAAGGCGGGTCCTGCAGTTGCAGAACAGCTGAAGGCACTCGTTGTGGCTGCGACGACCGTGTCGCGCAGTAATCGCAAACCGGGAATGCCGCGAGCCAGCCAGCCGGCGCCCGGGTTGCGAGTTCACCTCGACGATCTTGAGCCCTTTGTTGATCTGTAGCCGCACTGTGCGAACCCCCGTGCAATTTCGCGAGAGAATTGGTGGATGACTTCGTTGCGAATTCTCTTTGCCGGCAGCCCCGAGGTTGCTGTTCCGAGTCTCGATGCACTCCTAGAGAGTGACCACGAGATCGCCGGGGTGCTCACCCGCACCGATTCTGCGCAGGGACGCCGCCGTGTAATGACTCCGACTCCCGTTGCCGCGCGGGCCGAGCACGCCGGCATCGATGTCATTCGGGCGAACCGTCTCGATGACGAAGCAAGCGCTGCAATCGATGCGCTCGGCGTCGATCTTGGTGTGATTGTCGCCTATGGCGGTCTCGTGCCCGCGAAGGTGCTCACGGTTCCGCGCCTGGGCTGGATCAACCTACACTTTTCGCTTCTTCCTCAGTGGCGCGGTGCAGCGCCAGTTCAGCGAGCGATCATGGGCGGCGATACTCTCGCTGGCGCCACTGTTTTCCAGTTGGTTGAGAAGCTAGACGCCGGCAACATTTTCGCGACGATGACAGAGCCGATCGGTGCACAACAGACTGCCGGTGCGCTGCTTAAGCAACTCTCCTTCTCTGGTGCGGACCTGCTCTCTCGGGTGGTTGATTCGTTGGCAGACGGCAGCGCTCTCGCGGTGCCGCAGTCAGGAGAGGTCACTTTGGCTCCGAAGCTGACATTGAATGACGGCCGAATCGATTGGTCTCTGCCAGCGCAGGCAGTACACGACCAGATCCGGGGTGTCACTCCGGAGCCCGGTGCATCGACCCAGGTCGATGGCAAGAGGCTAAAAGTTCTCGAGGCAGCAATTGCGCGCGAGACACCGGCCCTGCCTGTTGGGCGCATTGACTTCGTCGGCAAGAAGGTTTTTGTCGGCACAGCAACAGAACCAATCGAGCTTCTCCGGGTTCACCCGGAGGGGCGTAATGCAATGGATGCCGCAGCCTGGTGGCGCGGCCTGAATTCAGAATCAGAGGTGGTGGCTTCGTGAGCTACGCACAGTCAGCCCGTCGAGTCGCGCTCGATGTCATCATGGCGGTGCGCGAGTCCGATGCGTACGCCAACTTGCTTTTGCCGGTTCACCTCGAACGGGCGAAGCTTTCGCCAGCTGACGCAGGTCTTGCCACCGAACTTACCTACGGCACACTGCGCATGCAGGGCTACTACGACGCCGTGATTGCGCAGGCTGCTGGGCGTGCTGTCTCGAAGATTGATCCGCCTGTCCTCGATGTGTTGAGGCTCGCGACCCACCAGTTGTTGTCGATGCGCGTTCCCTCGCACGCCGCCGTTGACGAGTCGGTTCGCTTGGCGAAGACGATTGGTTCACGTTCGGCAGTGGGTTTCGTCAACGCAGTTTTGCGCGCGATCACGAAGCACGAACCAGAGGTGTGGCGGGAGCGTGTTATTGGTGCGGCGGGGTCGGGAGAGGAAGCCCTCGCGCTGGCGTATTCGCATCCGCTCTGGGTTACGCGTGCGTTCCGGCAGGTGTTGGTCGCTGAGGGGCGTGAAGTCGAGCTTGAGGGTTTGTTGGCCGCCGATAATGTTCCTGCCCGCGTGTCTGTTGCCGCTCTGCCAGGGTTCGCGGATGCCGCACACATTGATGTGACCATCGCCGAGTATTCGCCGGTCGGTGGAATTTTGCGTGAGGGTGACCCTGGCAAGAACGCAGCAGTCGCTTCGGGGCGAGCACGCGTGCAGGACGAGGGCTCTCAGTTGGCTGCACTCGCGTTGAGCCGAGCTCGGCCAATTGTTGCGGGTGAGTCATGGCTCGATATGTGCGCTGGCCCCGGTGGCAAAGCTGCGCTGCTCGCCGCTGAAGCCCTCCTTGGTGGCGCTCAGCTAACGGCAAATGAACTCATTCCTGCTCGGGCGAAGCTTGTGCGCAACGCTCTTGCCGTGTTTGATGTCCCTCCCGAGGTGTGGGAGAAAGACGGCGTTGAGATTGGCCAGGAGCATCCGGGGGAGTTCGACCGAATCTTGCTTGACGCCCCGTGTACCGGGTTGGGTGCTCTGCGGCGTCGCCCCGAAGCGCGCTGGCGTAAACAACCAGGTGATGTCGCCCAGCTTGGCGCTCTGCAGACCGCGTTGCTCCACTCCGCTCTTGATGCGCTGAAGCCGGGTGGGGTGCTTGCGTATGTCACGTGCTCTCCGCACGCCGCAGAAACGAAAGCGGTCGTTGGTTCGGTGCTTCGCAAGGTTCCGAGCGTAACCAAGATGGATACTCCAGCGGTCGTGCGCCAAATCGCAGTGCACGAACTAGACATGCCAGAAGCGAGTCACGTGCAGCTGTGGCCGCACCGCCACGGCACCGACGCAATGTTCATTCAGCTGCTTGTGAAGGCAGACTCCTAGATAGGCTCTCGCTATGTCAGTACGTATTAACCCCAGTATTCTCGCTGCCGATTTCGTAAACCTTGAACGCGATATTTCGCGGATCTCAAATGCTGACCTCGTGCACGTTGACATCATGGATAACCATTTCGTACCAAACCTCACGTTTGGGTTGCAGATGACTGAACGTATTCAGCAGGTCTCACCGATTCCACTCGATGTGCACCTCATGATTAGCAATCCTGAACGCTGGGCGCCTGACTACGCGGACTTGGGCGCTTTTGCGGTCACCTTCCACGCAGAAGCGGCAGAGGATGCTGTTGCATTGGCACGCACGTTGCGATCTCAGGGCACACGCGCCGGCGTCGCGCTGAAGCCTGGCACGGCCGTGGAGCCCTACCTTGAACTACTTGAAGAGTTCGACCAAGTGCTCGTCATGACTGTCGAACCCGGCTTTGGCGGTCAGAGTTTCATGGAAGAGACGATGCCGAAGCTGCGCCAGTTGCGCGAACTGGTCGACAAGCGTGGGCTCGACGTGTGGCTCGAAGTGGACGGTGGAGTCGACGAACGCACGATCGAAATTGCAGCAGCGGCCGGCGCCGACACTTTTGTTGCTGGCTCATCCGTCTTTCGCGGAGCTGATCCTTCGCGTCGTGTCACCGAATTGCGCGAACGTGCGAGCGCTCACCGTCACTAGTCAGCTCGTAGCTAGCGCGTCTGGTTGACTAGTCCCATGAGCGATTCAGGAAAAACCAAGCCAGAGGTCGAGTTCTATGAGGGTCAAGCGCCCGCTGAACTCGTTGTTATTGATATTGAAGAAGGAACCGGAGCTGAGGCCACAGCCGGCGCGACTGTCAACGTTCACTACCTGGGCGTCGATTTCGAATCGGGCGAAGAGTTCGACTCCTCGTGGAGCCGCGGAGAGTCAATCAACTTTCCGCTTACCGCTCTCATCAGCGGATGGCAAGAAGGTATCCCCGGCATGAAGGTTGGCGGACGTCGTCAGCTCATCTGCCCGCCGCACCTTGCCTACGGGCCCGCAGGCGGAGGACACCAGTTGTCTGGTCGCACCCTGACCTTCGTGATCGATCTTCTCGGCACTAACTAGGCAGACGTTCGCTTCTAGTAAAACGGCGAGGGACCGTCCTTCGGGACGGTACCCTTGACGTGTGAAAGACTTTGACGAACTTTTTGCAGAGCTAACCCGCAAAGCGGTTGATCGGCCCGACGACTCAGGCTCGGTTGCCCTTCTCGATGCCGGCGTGCATTCGATCGGCAAAAAGATCGTCGAAGAGGCTGCTGAAGTGTGGATGGCAGCCGAATTCCAGTCTGACGAAGAAACTGCCGAAGAAATATCACAGTTGATTTATCACCTCCAGGTTCTGATGGTTGCCAAGGGGCTTACTCCCGAGGACGTGTGGCGACATCTCTGACGCCAGTACACCCCCTTTTTCGCGCGAACTGACTGAGAGTTGACATGTTAAAAGTTGCAGTGCCCAACAAGGGTTCACTGAGCGATACCGCTTCCGAAATGCTTTCCGAGGCCGGCTATGTTGGCCGCAGAGACCCCCGCGCGCTCAACGTGCGCGACGAACGCAATGGCGTTGAGTTCTTCTACCTTCGCCCCCGTGATATCGCTACCTATGTCGGCTCGGGCGCCCTTGACGTCGGTATCACTGGCCGAGACTTGCTCCTGGATTCGCAGTCGCCAGCGGTAGAAATCGCGAGCCTCGACTTCGGGGGATCGACGTTTCGATTTGCCGGAGCCCCAGGGCGCTTTACTGAACTATCTGATCTCAACGGTGTGCGGGTTGCGACCAGCTACGCAGGGCTCGTTGGCGCATTTCTCGAGCGCAACGGCGTAGACGCCGAGCTCGTCAGCCTCGATGGTGCTGTTGAGTCCGCGATTCGGCTCGGGGTTGCGGATGCTGTCGCTGATGTCGTGTCGACAGGGTCGACTCTCCGCGCCCAGGGTCTCGAGATCTTCGGCCCCGTCATCCTCGACTCGACTGCGGTGCTCATTAGCTCCAGCACTGCGGAAGGCGATGGCGTTGCTACCCTTCAACGCCGCTTGCAAGGTGTGCTAGTAGCTCGTCAGTTTGTACTGATCGATTACGACGTGCCCGTGCGGCTTCTTGAAGCAGCGACGAAGGTGACACCAGGAATCGAGAGCCCTACGGTTTCGCCGTTGCAGGATCCTGAGTGGGTGGCTGTTCGATCGATGGTTCGCCGCAAAGACACCAACCACGTCATGGATGAGCTCTACGCCGTCGGTGCACGCGCCATTCTCGTCAGCACCATTCACGCAGCGAGGATCTAGCGATGACTGTCGCAGTCCGGGTTATTCCGTGCCTCGACGTCGCCGATGGTCGCGTCGTGAAGGGCGTCAACTTCAAGGACCTTCGCGACGCGGGTGACCCAGTCGAACTTGCCCGTATGTATTACGAGCAGGGGGCCGATGAGGTCACTTTTCTTGATGTGACCGCAACAGTAGAGGGCCGCGCAACGATGTACGACGTCGTGAGGTCTGCTGCAGAACAAATTTTTATCCCGCTAACCGTTGGCGGAGGAGTCAGGGAGCCGGATGACGTCTCCAAGCTGCTCGCTCATGGTGCTGACAAGGTTGGCGTCAATAGCGCCGCTCTCGCTCGACCGCAGCTCATTGACGAGATTTCTCGACGATTTGGTGCTCAAGTCTTGGTGCTGAGCCTGGACATCAAGCGGCGCGGGGACGGTTGGATCGTCACTACCCACGGTGGGCGCACTGAGACCGACCGTGATGCGATCGAGTGGGCGCACGAAGTGATGGAACGGGGGGCTGGCGAACTGCTTGTCAACTCCATCGACGCAGACGGTACCAAGCAGGGTTTCGACCTCGAACTCGTGTCTGCGATCAGTGAGTTTGCTACGGTGCCCGTCATCGCCAGCGGCGGTGCAGGCGCGGTTGAGCACTTCGCCCCAGCATTCGCGGCCGGTGCTGATGCCGTGCTCGCAGCATCCGTGTTCCACAATCGCCAACTGACAGTTGGCGATGTCAAAGAAGCCCTTCGAAATCATGGATTGGTTACCCGATGAGCGACGAACTCACCCCCGCAACCGTGAGCGATGTGCTCGAGCGCGCACAGTTTGCGCCAGACGGCTTGCTGCCGGCGATCATTCAGCAGTGGGATACCAAAGAGGTACTCATGCTTGGGTACATGAACGCTGAAGCTCTCACCAGAACCCTGACGGAGGGTCGAGTAACTTTCTATAGCCGCAGCCGCCAAGAACTGTGGCGCAAGGGCGACACCAGCGGTCACCGCCAGTACGTGCGTACGGCAGCGTTGGACTGCGATCGTGATGCTCTTCTCGTGGGAGTCGAACAGGTCGGGCCGGCGTGCCACACAGGAGCGCACTCGTGCTTCGAGGTTGACCCGCTCGATCCGCTTCAGGGATTCTCCGTTGAATAGCACCACAAACCACGCAGAGTTTGAGCGACTTGTCTCAGCGGGCAATCGAGTTGTTCCGGTCATCCGTCAGGTTTTTGCCGACGGTGAAACCCCGGTTGGCGTGTATCGCAAGCTTGCCAAGGCCAAGCCAGGAACATTTCTTCTCGAGTCCGCAGGGCAAGGCGGGATCTGGTCGCGTTTCTCCTTTGTCGGAGTCGCCAGCTTCGGCGTGCTCACTCAGCACGAAGGCAGCGTCGACTGGATCGACTACGGCCTGTCACGAGAGAGAGTACTCGGTGATGATTGCCCAACAGCACCGCTAGAGGCGCTTGCGCACCTCAACGAACGGTGGAAGACCCCCAGAGTGCCCGGTCATCCGCCTCTCACTGGGGGACTAGTCGGCTTCGTCGGCTGGGAGGCAGTGCGTGAGTTGGAGAGTCTTCCCGATGCTCCGCCCGCCGATTTCGACGTTCCGAGCCAAGCGCTGAGTTTCGTCTCTGACCTCGTCGTGCTTGACCACCGCAACGGCACAGTGCTGCTCATTTCGACCATACTCAACGACGGACTCCTCGACTCGGCAACGATGTGGGCCGAAGCTCAGGCTCGATTGGATGTGCTGCAGGCTGGTCTTGCTCGACCGACGGAGGCTTTTCTCGCTGAAGTCGATAGTGAGATCGAACCCACCCCAATCCCACGAAGTACTCCTGAGCAGTACGCGCACGCGATTGCTCGCTCCAAAGAATTCATTCGTGAGGGCGATGTCTTTCAGGTGGTGATTTCCCAGCGTTTCGATCATGAGCTCAGCGCGACTCCACTTGACGTCTATCGCGTACTCCGCACGCTCAACCCCTCGCCGTACATGTATTTGCTGTCACTGGTGGATGTTGACGGCCGCCCTTATTCGATCGTCGGCGCCAGCCCCGAAGCGCTCGTCAAAGTCTCGCAAAAGCGGGTGCACATGCATCCGATCGCTGGATCGCGCCCTCGCGGTGCCGATACCGAACACGACCTCGAACTGGCAGAAGAGCTTCTCGCAGATACAAAAGAGCGTGCAGAGCACCTGATGCTTGTCGATTTGGCTCGCAATGATCTCTTGAAGGTCTGCACGCCGGGCACTGTCGCTGTCACCGAGTTCATGCAAGTGGAGCGTTTCAGCCACATCATGCACTTGGTTTCTTCGGTAGAGGGCGACCTTTTGCCGAATGCATCAGCTGTCGATGTGTTCCGTGCGACGTTCCCCGCGGGAACTCTTTCCGGGGCGCCCAAGCCCCGGGCACTTGAGATCATCGATGAGCTCGAGCCAGCCCAAAGAGGTGTCTACGGGGGAGTCGTCGGTTACTTCGACTTCGCCGGTGACGCAGATCTCGCCATTGCGATCCGCACGGTCACCATCGTTGATGGAGTCGCTCGCGTTCAGGCCGGGGCTGGCTTGGTGGCGGATTCAGACCCTGCTGCCGAACACCAGGAGACAAAGAACAAAGCCGCGGCGCCACTACGTGCGATTGCGGTCGCAAATGCGATGCGGCGGCTGAATTCATGATCCTGAAACGCTCTCGGCCCATCGTGTTGGCTGGTCTCGTGCTTCTCGGCGCCACCGTAATGCTCTCGTGGACCCAGCGGTGGTTCACGGTCAGCCTGAACGAGGGATCTAGCGTTGACGTGCTCGGCAGTGATGCTGCCGGTTCGCTCGCAGCACTTGCACTCTCCATCTTCGCGCTGGTTGCGGCGCTCGGTCTTTCTTCGCTCATGGTTCGGCGCGTTCTTGGGGTTCTTGCTGCTGTTGTTGGGGGCGCAATAGTTGCCGTTGCCCAGTCAGCAATAGCCGATCCGCTGCGTGCGTCTGGCGCATTGATCACTGACGCCACCGGAATCGGCGGGGCGGATTCCCTTCGAGCCCTAGTAGACACGGTCAACGTCAGCGGGTGGCCGATTCCGGCTATCGCTGCCGGGGGACTCATTGTTATCTTAGGATTATTCGCTACCCTCACAGCGCATCGCTGGCCAGTGCCGACCAAGAAATACGACCGTGCATCGACAGTAGTTGCCGATGATCCCGCATCTCAGTGGGACGCTCAGAGCCGAGGAATCGATCCCACTGCTAGTTGAATGGCATAACCACGAGCTTTACTCCCGCTACAATTTAGGATCAGCAAAGAATGGAGCCTGATGAGTACTGATAATGATCCCGGCCACGGAAATTCTCCGGCGGCATGGACCGCCGTTGTCATCATGTTGGTCGCGTTCACGATCGGAACCCTCGCATTCTGGTTCGTCGTGCCGTGGCTTGTATTCGCTTCGGCAGGCCTCGTCGTCGTCGGGCTGATCGTCGGACTGGTTCTTCGCAAGCTCGGCTACGGCGTCGGTGGAGACAAGCTCACCGTCGAGCCCCACAACTAGAGTGCTCTCCGATTTAGTCGACGGCGCGCTCGAAGATGCCGCCGTTCGCCGTGAAGCTGTCAGCCTCGCCGATGTCGAACAGGCTGCCGCTGAAGCTGTGCCCGCTGTGGATGCCCTTGAGGCGCTGTCACCGCGAGAGCGCGTGCACATCATTGCTGAGATCAAACGATCGAGCCCCTCGCGTGGCGCACTGGCCGAAATCAGCGATCCTGCATCGCTTGCTTTGTCGTACCAAACTGGCGGCGCCAGTGCGATCAGTGTGTTGACTGAGCAGCGTCGATTTGGTGGTTCGCTCGAAGATCTCATGATGGTGAAGTCGGTCGTGCGTCTCCCGGTATTGCGCAAGGATTTTATTGCCGAGCCGTATCAGGTGTTCGAGGCACGCGCGGCTGGTGCAGATCTCGTGCTCCTCATCGTTGCGGCTCTCGATCAGCGGACTCTCGAGACGCTGTACAACCTGATCGTTGAACTCGGTATGACCCCGCTCGTGGAGACCCATTCCGCTGAAGAGGTGTCCCGTGCCCTTGATGTCGGAGCGAGCTTGGTTGGCGTCAATGCCCGCAACTTGAGCACCTTCGAACTCGACCAGAACCTGTTCGGTGAGCTTGCCGATCAGATTCCGAGCGGCGTTATTCGTATCGCCGAGTCTGCCGTGAAATCGGCGGCTGATGTTGCTCACTATCGCAAGGCTGGCGCCGATGTGGTTCTCGTGGGAGAAGCACTCGTCACCGGCGACCCTATTGCCACCCTGCAAGAGTTTTTGGACTGCTAATGCTGAGAGATGAACTAGGCCCATATTTTGGCGAGTTCGGTGGACGTTTCGTTCCCGAGTCGCTGATCGCAGCTCTCGATGAGCTTGATGCCGCGTACAACGCGGCCAAGAATGACCCGTCGTTCCAAGCAGAACTCGCAGAGCTCCATGCGAGCTACACGGGTCGACCCTCAATTATTACTGAGGCACCTCGTTTCGCAGAGCACGCTGGCGGTGCTCGCATCATCCTGAAGCGTGAAGATCTCAACCACACCGGCTCACACAAGATCAATAACGTGCTCGGCCAGGCTTTGCTTGCTCGTCGTCTCGGCAAGACACGGTTGATTGCTGAGACCGGCGCAGGTCAACACGGTGTTGCTACAGCCACGGCTGCCGCACTCTTCGGCATGTCGTGCGTCGTCTACATGGGCGAGGTCGATACAGAGCGTCAAGCCTTGAACGTCGCTCGAATGCGTCTTCTCGGCGCCGAGGTCATCCCGGTCACGGCCGGTTCGCGCACGCTGAAAGACGCAATCAACGAAGCGCTGCGCGACTGGGTAGCCAACGTCGAAGACACTCACTACCTCTTGGGCACAGTCGCTGGCCCACATCCGTTCCCCGTCATGGTGCGCGACTTTCACAAGGTCATCGGCGACGAAGCTCGCGAGCAGGTTCTCAAGCTCACTGGTGCGCTGCCTACCGCCGTGGTGGCATGTGTTGGCGGCGGCAGCAATGCCATGGGAATCTTCCACGCATTCCTCGATGACGCGGATGTTGCGCTCTACGGTTACGAGGCCGCAGGCGAAGGCCACCTCACTGAACGCCACGCTGCAACTCTCACGCGTGGACGTCCTGGCGTCCTCCACGGCGCCCGTAGCTACATGCTGCAAGACGAAGATGGCCAGACCGTCGAATCGCATTCGATCTCCGCTGGGCTCGACTATCCGGGCGTCGGACCTGAGCACTCGTGGCTGAAAGATATTGGCCGAGCCAACTATTTGCCCATTACTGATGCCGAAGCCATGGATGCTCTGCGCTTGTTGAGCAGAACTGAAGGAATCATTCCTGCGATCGAGTCTGCACACGCATTGGCTGGAGCCCTCGATCTGGGCAAGCAGCTCGGACCAGACTCGGTGATCTTGGTGAATCTCAGTGGCCGCGGCGACAAAGACATGGAAACTGCCGCGGAATACTTCGACCTCATTGATGCTGCGGCCGCGACTACTACCGCCGAGCCTGCTGCGGAGGAGAAGTAATGAGCGCTGTAGAAGACACCATTACACGGGCGAATCGTGACCGCGCCGGAGCCCTCATCGGGTATCTGCCGGTTGGTTTCCCCACGATCGCCGACAGCATCGAAGCAGCCGTAGCTCTCGCAGAAAATGGCGTTGACGTCATTGAACTCGGGTTGCCATACTCCGACCCTGTAATGGACGGTCCTGCCATTCAGAAGGCGACCCAACAGGCTCTGGCCAATGGATTCCGACTTCAGGATGGCTTCGACGCCGTTGCAGAGATTACCTCGCGCGTGTCGACGCCGGTGCTACTGATGAGCTACTGGAATCCGATCATGCAGTTTGGCGTTGATCGTTTCGCCGATGAGCTCACGGCTGCCGGAGGAGCGGGAATCATCACTCCCGACCTCGTCAGTGATGAGGCGTCGGAATGGATCGCTGCCTCTCAGCGCACCGGCCTCGATCGCGTGTTCTTGGCAGCACCGTCATCAAGCGACGAACGCTTGGTTCGCGCAGTCGAGGCAAGCACCGGTTTCGTCTACGCGGTATCCACTATGGGAATCACTGGCGCCAGATCCGATGTCGATAGTGCTGCGAAGACGCTTGTCGCCCGTTTGCGTGACGCCGGATCGACAAGCGCGTGCGTTGGTCTCGGTATTTCTACCGCAGACCAGGTACGTGAAGTTCTTAGCTATGCCGATGGTGCAATCGTCGGGTCAGTGTTCGTTAGCGCTTTGTCTGCCGGTGGGGTGAGCGCGGTCGCAAAGACTGCAGCCTCACTTTCGACCGGTACGCTTGCTTAGTCGCAGTCCAGAAAGGTGACCGTCTTGTCATTAGTGCCGTTCAGTATCCCGAGCCCGCCTGAGTCGTGGGTCACGTTGGTCACGATTCCCTTCGGACAATGGTTGAGCGGTGTGGGGTTTGACCCGAGCCAGGCAATCCTCATCCGCACCTATGCGATCTGTATTCTGGTGGGCATAGTCGCGGCGACATGGTTGACTTCGCGTCGGCTCACGAGCCGCGGCGCTGAGCCCGGCGTCGTGCTCGACATCATCATCTGGGCTATCCCTCTCGGCTTGGTCGGTGCGCGTTTGTATCACGTATTCACTCACCCCGGTGACTACTTCTATGAGGGTGCAGACCCGTGGGAAATCATCCGCATCTGGAACGGTGGCAATGCCATCTTTGGTTCGTTGATTGGTGGCGCCGTCGGTGCCTACATCGGCGCACGTCAGACCGGTATCCGTTTCTGGAGCTTCGCGGATGCACTCGCCCCCGGCATGCTTTTGGCTCAGGCCATCGGCCGTCTCGGCAACTATTTCAATCATGAGCTGTTCGGTCAGCCCACTGATCTGCCGTGGGGCCTCGAAGTTGAGGCCGGAAACTCGGCGATCCCCGCTGGATTGCCCGTCGACACGCTCTTTCACCCCACGTTCCTCTACGAAATGATTTGGAACGTAGTCGGTATTGTTTTCTTGCTCACGATGGAGCGCCAGTACGGTTTCGTCAAGAAGCACGTGCTTGGTCTCAACCTGCCCGTCTTCACCGCTACCGGCCCGATCCGCCTTCAGTGGGGCAAGGTTTGGGCGCTGTACATGATTTGGTACGGCATCGGCCGAAGCTGGTTTGAGTCGATTCGCATCGATCCGAGCGAGGTCTACCTTGGATTACGCGTCAACGTCTGGGGCGCGATCTTCGCAGTGGCTCTCGGCGTGATCTTGTTTGTCGTACAGTCGCGTCGTCATGTCGGTGTTGAACAGAGCGCCTATGTCGATGGTCACCGGTGGACCGCCGATGGTGTTGTAAACTCCGATGAAACCTATTCCGAGCATGACATTGTCGTCAACGCTGCCGAGGAGTCCGCTCCTGTCACTGCTTCGAAAGAGTCCGCCACAAGCGGCCACACCCCTCAGGCCTAAAAACTGGCACTGAATTGTCTCTGGGCCATAGAAGTCCCTCTCCGCACCAGTAACAATGTGAGGACGGTACGGCATGGCTGTTACCCCACCCTTTGAACGCTTTGGTTCGATCCCCGCAGCTGCAGGGATGTACGACCCATCCAATGAGAAAGATGCTTGTGGGCTCGCCATGGTGGCGACGCTTCGCGGCACGCCAGGGCACGACATCATTACGACGGCGCTTGAGGCGCTGCGCAACCTAGAACACCGCGGTGCGGTGGGCTCTGATGCTGGTACCGGTGACGGTGCGGGCATCATGACGCAGATTCCGGATGCCTTCTTCCGTGACGTTGTTGACTTTGAGCTGCCCAGCAACGGCCGCTACGCCGTTGGCAACGTTTTCCTGCCCCTCGATAGCGAGGCCCGTCACGACGTCAAGGCCGGCATCGAGAAGCTGGCAGAAGAAGAGGACCTTACGGTTTTGGGCTGGCGCGATGTCCCGATTCAGCCAGACGAGTTGGGAACCCTTGCTCGGGGAGCTATGCCTGCGATTGAGCAGCTGTTCCTGCGCTCCAAGCGCGTAGACCTCAAGGGCACGCTTCGCGGCATCCACCTTGACCGCCAGACGTATCGCCTGCGCAAGCGCGCCGAGCGTGACCTACACGCATACTTCCCGTCGCTCTCGTGCCGCACCATTACCTACAAGGGAATGGTGACGACACTTCAGCTGGAGCCGTTCTACCCCGACCTTTCGGATGAGCGTTTCGCCTCGAAGCTCGCTCTCGTGCATTCGCGCTACTCGACAAACACCTTCCCATCGTGGCCCTTGGCCCAACCGTTCCGAATGGTTGCTCACAACGGTGAGATCAACACAGTGCAGGGAAACCGCAACTGGATGCGTGCCCGTCAGTCACAGCTCGAATCGGCTGTTTTCGGTGACATCAAGGACATTCTTCCCGTCAACACGCCCGGAGCGAGTGACTCCGCGTCGTTTGACGAAGTTGTCGAACTGCTAAGCCTCGCTGGTCGACCCCTGCCGCACGCGATGATGATGATGGTTCCTGAGGCTTATGAGAATCAGGTAGACGCTGATCCGCGTCGCCGCGCGTTCTACGAGTACCACTCGATGCTCATGGAGCCGTGGGATGGCCCGGCTGCGCTGGTCTTTACTGATGGCTCGCTTGTGGGAGCAACACTCGACCGCAACGGACTTCGTCCAGGGCGTTATCTCGTGACAGATGACGGACTTGTCGTTCTCGCCAGCGAAATCGGCGTTTTCGATGTAGACCCGACCAAGGTCGTTCGCAAGGGTCGTTTGCGCCCAGGCAAGATGTTCTTGGTCGACACTCAGGCCGGCCGCTTGATTGAAGACGACGAGATCAAGGCCGAGCTTGCAGCATCACAGCCGTGGGCCGAGTGGCTTGAGAGCGGTCGGATTGCGCTCGAAGAGTTGCCGGAGCGTGAACACATCGTGCACACGCCAGCATCGGTTACCCGTCGTCAGCGCACGTTCGGTTATACCGAAGAAGAAGTGCGTATTCTCATCGAGCCAATGTCTCGTTTGGGCGCAGAACCTCTCGGTGCGATGGGTTCTGACACACCGATCGCAGTGTTGTCTGAGCGTCCTCGACTGCTTTTTGATTACTTCACCCAGCAATTCGCCCAAGTTACCAACCCGCCACTGGATTCCATCCGTGAGTCTGTTGTCACGTCGATGCGTTTAGGAGTTGGCCCGCAGCGCAACTTGCTGGCGGCAACTCCTGACCACGCCAAGCAGGTCGCGCTGCCGTTCCCTGTAATCGACAATGATGAGTTGGCCAAGATCCAGCACATCGAACCGCATCCGGGATCCCGTCTAGCCACAACCATTAAGGGCCTCTATCGGGTCGACGCTGGTCCCTCTGCGATGGAAGCCCGTTTGGCGGCAATGTGTGCCGAGGCTGACGCGGCGATTGCGGATGGCGCGGAATTCATCGTGCTGTCAGACCGCGATTCCAATAAGGACTTGGCACCAATTCCCTCACTGCTCATGGTTGCGACCGTGCATCATCACCTCATCCGCCAACAGGACCGTATGAAGGTTGGCCTGATGGTCGAGGCCGGTGACGTGCGTGAGGTTCACCATGTTGCGCTGCTGGTCGGTTACGGTGCATCCGCGATCAACCCGTACTTGGCCATGGAAACCGCCGAAGAGCTCGTGCGCAACGGCACGATCACCGATGTGAGCGCCGAGAAGGCAGTTCGCAACCTGATCACGGCGCTGGGCAAGGGTGTCTTGAAGATCATGTCCAAGATGGGTATTTCGGTGGTGAGTTCCTATGCCGGGGCTCAAGCCTTTGAAGCTGTTGGGCTTTCTCAAGCATTCGTCGATCAGTACTTCACCGGCACGAAGAGCATCTTGGGCGGCGTCAGTCTTGATGCAATCGCTCGTGAAAATGCCGCGCGCCACACTTCCGCTTACCCAGAAGATCGTGCCCCGACCGTGCACGAACGACTCAACACGGGTGGCGAGTACCAGTGGCGTCGTGACGGACCGCCGCACCTGTTCAACCCCGAAACTGTCTTCAAGTTGCAGCATTCAACGCGTACGCGTCGCTACGACATTTTCCGCGAGTACACGTCTCAGGTCGACGAACAAGCGGAAAACCTGATGACGTTGCGCGGTCTGTTTCGGTTCGTAACCGAGGGTCGCAAAGCTGTACCCATCGACGAGGTTGAGTCGGTAGCGAGCATCGTCAAGCGATTTAGCACCGGCGCGATGAGCTACGGCTCGATCAGTAAAGAGGCTCACGAAACGCTTGCCATCGCGATGAACCGGCTTGGCGCACGCTCGAACACCGGTGAGGGCGGCGAGGACGTTGAGCGACTGCTCGACCCCACCCGTCGCAGTGCCATCAAGCAGGTTGCGTCCGGTCGCTTTGGAGTCACGAGTATGTACTTGACTCATGCGGATGACATCCAGATCAAGATGGCTCAAGGAGCTAAGCCTGGTGAGGGGGGTCAGCTTCCCGCAAGCAAGGTTTATCCGTGGATCGCACGGACACGTCACGGCACGCCAGGCGTTGGCCTTATTTCACCGCCGCCGCACCACGACATCTACTCGATCGAAGACCTCAAACAGCTAATCTTCGACCTCAAGCGTTCGAACCCGTCAGCTCGAGTACACGTCAAGCTGGTCAGCCAGAAGGGCATTGGAGCAGTTGCTGCCGGTGTCACGAAGGCTAAAGCAGACGTTGTATTGGTCTCCGGCCACGATGGAGGAACGGGCGCTAGCCCGCTCAACTCGCTCAAACACGCGGGAACACCGTGGGAGATCGGTCTGGCCGAGACCCAGCAGACGCTCATGCTCAACGGAATGCGCGACCGCGTGACCGTTCAGGTTGATGGCCAGATGAAGACCGGTCGCGACGTCATCATCGGCGCACTTTTGGGTGCTGAAGAGTACGGATTCGCAACGGCGCCGCTCGTCGTTTCGGGCTGCATCCTTATGCGGGTCTGCCACCTCGATACGTGTCCGGTTGGTGTAGCAACGCAGAACCCCGAATTGCGTGAACGTTTCTCCGGCAAGCCAGAGTTCATCGTCAACTTCTTTGAGTTCTTGGCCCAAGAGGTTCGCGAGTATCTAGCTGAGCTTGGGTTCCGCACGCTAGAAGAAGCTATCGGCCACAGCGAGTTGCTCGACATGAACCGAGCTATTTCACACTGGAAGACTGATGGCCTCGACCTCAGCCCGGTATTTCACGGGCCAGTGTTCGATGACAATGAGCCGCGTACTCAGTCAGTGGCTCAGGACCACGAGCTTGACGAGCATTTCGACCAGAAGCTTATTGAGCTCAGCCGCAACGCACTAGAAAACAAGACGTCTGTGGCGATAGATCTGCCAGTGCGCAATACCGATCGTGCGGTTGGCACAATGCTCGGCCACGAAGTTACACGTCGCCATGGCGAGCACGGTCTCCCGACTGACACGATCACGATAACCCTGCACGGTTCTGCCGGCCAATCACTGGGTGCTTTCGTTCCCGCCGGTATTTCGCTGAAGCTTTACGGTGACAGCAACGACTACGTCGGCAAGGGACTCTCGGGTGGTTCGGTCGTTGTCCGACCTGATCTATCGAGTGTTTTCCCTGCGGAGACAAACGTGATCGCAGGAAACGTTATTGGCTATGGCGCCACGAGCGGAAGCATTTTTATCCGCGGCAAAGTCGGCGAACGCTTCATGGTGCGCAACTCTGGCGCTACGGCTGTAGCTGAAGGCGTTGGTGACCACGCACTTGAGTACATGACCGGTGGTCTTGTCCTTATTCTCGGCACGACTGGTCGAAATCTTGGCGCCGGGATGTCGGGCGGAACCGCTTACATCCACCAACTGCGTGAAGAGCGCGTCAACGGTGAATCGTTGAGTTCAGGCGAATTGGGTCTGACCGGACTCGGCAGCGCCGATGTCGAGATCCTGAAGGACCTGCTCGAACGTCATTTCGAAGAAACAGGGTCGGTTGTTGCTGAGCAGATGCTCGTCGATATGGATGCAACGGCAGCCCAGTTCACCAAGGTCACGCCCCGCGACTATGCGGCCGTGATTGAAACCCGAGCGACCGCATTAGCCGAAGGACTCGACCCCGACGGGGACGTTACTTGGGCGCGAATCAAGGAGGTAACCGGTGGCTGATCCCAAGGGATTCCTCAAGGTACAAGAGCGTGAGCTTCCCAAGCGACGCCCCGTCAGTCTGCGACTGATGGATTTCAAAGAAGTTTACGAACAGCAAGAGTCGGGCCAGTTGGCTCGTCAGGCCGGTCGTTGCATGGACTGCGGAGTGCCGTTCTGTCACCAGGGTTGCCCCCTTGGCAACCTCATTCCTGAGTGGAACGACCTTATGCGTCGAGGTGAGAGCGCTGAAGCAATCGAGCGTCTGCACGCCACGAACAACTTCCCTGAATTCACTGGTCGGCTGTGTCCCGCGCCCTGCGAGAGCTCGTGCGTTCTGGGAATCAATCAGCCAGCAGTGACGATCAAACAGATCGAAGTTTCGATCATCGATCAGGCGTTCGCTGACGGCAACGTCACACCGCATCCGCCCGGCCGTTTGACGGGCAAGACCGTTGCCGTTGTTGGTTCTGGGCCCGCCGGTTTGGCCGCAGCCCAGCAATTGACACGAGCCGGCCACACAGTTGCTGTGTTTGAGCGTGAAGACCGCGTTGGTGGTTTGCTGCGCTACGGAATTCCCGATTTCAAGATGGAAAAGCGCCACATCGAGTTGCGTTTGGCTCAGATGCAGGCTGAGGGGACTCGTTTCCGAGCTGGCGTTACCATTGGCGTAGATATTTCTTGGAGCGATCTGCGATCGCGTTATGACGCGGTTGTCGTCGCGACTGGTGCCACTGTGCCTCGCGACCTGCCGGTCCCGGGCCGTGACTCTCTTGGTGTGCACTTCGCCATGGAATACCTTGTGCAGTCCAACAAGGTTCTCGCAGGCGACGCAGTCAGCGAGCAGGTCACAGCCGAGGGCAAGCACGTTGTTGTTCTTGGCGGTGGAGACACCGGCGCTGACTGTATCGGCACAGCACACCGCCAGGGTGCACTCTCGGTGACAAACCTTGCGATCGGTGTTCAGCCGCCAGCCGAACGCCCAGAACACCAGCCTTGGCCTCTCACCCCGACACTCTTCGAAGTGTCGAGTGCTCATGAAGAGGGCGGCGAACGCCTCTACTTGGCCTCGACCGTCGAATTCGTGACCAACTCTGTTGGCGAAGTTCGGGCGATCAAGGTCGCAGAGACAGAGTCTATTGATGGCCGTCGCGTGCCGAAAGCGGGCACCGAGCGTGAGATCGTTGCCGACTTGGTTCTGTTGGCTCTGGGGTTCACCGGCCCTGAAACTGACACCCTCGACAATCAACTTCCGTTGGCTTCGGATGACCGCGGCAATCTCACCCGCGATGCTGACTACCAGAGCGATACCCCAGGCGTTTACGTTGTCGGGGATGCCGGTCGTGGTCAGTCGCTAATCGTGTGGGCTATTGCTGAAGGCAGGGCTGCGGCATCCGCTGTAGATCGGTACCTTGAGGGAGAGACACAATTGCCTTTCCCGGTTTCGCCCAGCGATCGCGGTATGACCGTTTAGCTGTTCCATCACCACTATCACCACCACCCGTTCCACCACCACTGAATTGTCAAAGGAAGTTATGAGACGCGCTAAAATCGTCGCGACACTCGGCCCGGCTACGTCGAGCTACGAGAACATCAGGGCAATCATCGATGCAGGTGTCGATGTTGCTCGCATGAACCTCAGTCACGGAACCTATGCGGTTCACGAAGAGGTGTACGCGAACGTGCGTCGCGCCGCAGAAGACGCTGGCCGCGCAGTTGCCGTGATGGTCGACCTCCAGGGTCCCAAGATTCGTCTTGGCAAGTTCGAGGACGGCCCCTACGACCTCGCCGTCGGCGACATTTTCAAGATCACGACCGACGACATCGCGGGTAACCGCGAAATCTGCGGAACCACCTTCAAGGGCCTTCCGCAGGATGTTGCTCCCGGCGATTTTTTGCTGATCGATGACGGCAAGGTCAAGGTCAAGGTTGTTAGCTCGACCGACACCGTTGTTACGACAGAGGTCATCGTTGCTGGTGCAGTCTCGAACAACAAGGGCATCAACCTGCCCGGTGTTGCCGTGAATGTTCCTGCTCTCTCTGAGAAAGACGAAGATGACCTTCGTTGGGGACTCAAACTTGGTGCCGACCTCATCGCGCTATCGTTCGTGCGCAATGCAGAGGACATCGTTCGTGTTCACGAGATCATGGACGAAGAGGGCCGTCGCGTTCCTGTCATCGCCAAGATCGAGAAGCCGCAGGCCGTTGACCACCTCGAAGCGATCATTGACGCCTTTGACTCGATCATGGTTGCGCGCGGAGATCTCGGTGTCGAACTTCCTCTCGAGGCAGTGCCGATTGTGCAGAAGCGCACCGTTGAGCTGGCTCGCCGTATGGCGAAGCCGGTCATTGTGGCAACGCAGATGCTTGAGTCGATGATTTCGAGCCCAGTGCCAACGCGTGCAGAAACTTCTGACGTTGCTAACGCGATCTTGGATGGCGCTGACGCCGTCATGCTCAGCGGTGAGACTAGCGTGGGGGAGTACCCCGTGATCACCGTTCAGACGATGGCAAAGATTGTTGAGTCCACCGAGGAGCACGGTCTCGACCGCATTGCAGAGCTCGGCACGAAGCCAAAGACTCAGGGCGGTGCGATTACTCTCGCAGCGGCTGATGTTGCCACCTTCGTCGAGGCGAAGTACGTGTGTGTATTCACGGAGTCTGGAGACTCAGCACGCCGGATGTCGCGACTGCGGTTCCGTATCCCGATGAAGGCGTTCACACCCAACCCTGAGATTCACCGCCGCATGGCGCTAATTTGGGGCATCCAGTCGTTCGTCGTTGACCGAGTTACTCACACCGATGCGATGTATCGCCAAGTCGACGAGGTTTTGCTTGATCAGAAGCTGGCTGAAGTCGGCGACAAGGTTGTTGTAATTTCTGGTTCCCCTCCCGGAATCGCTGGATCCACCAACGACCTGCGCGTGCACATCATCGGCGATGCGATTAACGCCAAGGCTCCGGCTTGGGAGAGCAAGTAGCTCAAGCTAGCCAATTAGCGAGACTGTGCCGGCGCCGAACCTCTGGGTTTGCGCCGGCACAGTCGTTAACAGCGGCACAGTCGTTAACAGCGGCACAGTCGTTAACGAATGAAACCGAGATCAGCCGTGCTGATCTCGGTTTCATTATCCAAATGTTGTGCCGAATGTGGGATTCGAACCCACACGTCCTTTCGAACAAAGCATTTTGAGTGCTCCGCGTCTACCATTCCGCCAATTCGGCTGACTACAACGCTGATTAGAATACCGTAGGCTTGCTCCTGTGACTGACCAAAACACCAATCCAACTGCTCCTCGCCGCGTCGTCGTTGCCGAAGATGAGTCGCTCATCCGCATGGACATCGTTGAGATCCTCCGTGACGCTGGCTACGAGGTTGTCGGTGAAGCCGGTGACGGTGAGACCGCTGTGGCTCTGGCAACAGAACTGCGCCCCGACTTGGTCATCATGGATGTCAAGATGCCTCAGCTCGACGGCATCTCTGCGGCTGAGCGCCTGAGCGCCAACCACATCGCCCCGGTGGTGCTCCTCACGGCCTTCAGTCAGAAGGAACTCGTAGAGCGTGCTTCAGAGGCTGGTGCACTGGCCTACGTCGTGAAGCCGTTCACTCCGAACGACCTTTTGCCTGCCATTGAGATTGCTCTCAGCCGCTACGCGCAGATCATCACGCTTGAAGCCGAGGTCAGCGACCTCGTCGAGCGTTTTGAGACCCGCAAGCTTGTTGACCGGGCTAAGGGCCTACTAAACGAAAAGATGGGGCTGAGCGAGCCCGACGCCTTCCGTTGGATCCAGAAGGCATCTATGGACCGTCGCTTGACGATGCATGATGTCTCGCAGGCGATCATCGACCAGCTAAGCGCTAAGAAGTAATTTCCTCTGCTGCGGGGCAGTAACGCTACATCCGCGCGGTCCTATGAAGTGTGCCGATCCTTCAGGATGTTCGTGATGCGCACAGTGGAGAGCCGACGCTCTTGCTCGTCGCGGACCACAATCTCGTGAGTGGCCAGAGTTCGACTCAGTGCGATCGCGGTGCACGTGGCTGTGACGATTCCTTCGCGTACCGCCCTGGTGTGAGTCGCGTTGACTTCGATGCCCATGGCAATTCGTCCTGGACCAGCGTGGATTGCTGAAGAGATTGATCCGAGCGACTCGCCCAAGACAACGTGAGCACCACCGTGCAGGATGCCGATCACTTGGGTGTTGCCCTCTACGGGCATCGTGGCAACAGAGCGTTCCGCTCCGAGCTCCAAGAATTCGATCCCCATTTTTCGGGTGAGTGCGCCTCCGCCTGACTCAATGAGGCGTGCGACAAGTTCAGGATCAAGGTCATCGGGATACTTCACAGAGGTGCCCTTCACGCTAAGTCGTTCCGGCTGTCGGCAGGCGCGGCTAGGCTGGCTGCGTGTCGGATAATCAAAAGCCTACCCTCATGATCATTGACGGCCATTCGTTGGCCTTCCGAGCGTTTTATGCGCTTCCGGTCGACAGTTTTCAGAACCGTGAGGGGCAACACACCAATGCCATTCACGGCTTCTTGTCGATGCTGATTTCTCTACTTCAGAATGAGAAGCCCACGCATCTAGCGGTCGCCTTCGATATTTCGCGATACTCATTCCGCACCAGGGAGTACCCCGAATACAAGGGAACCCGCGGCGAGACGCCGGTAGAGTTCGTCGGTCAGATTCCGCTCCTTGAAGAAGCCCTTAAGGCGATGGGGGTGCAAACGCTGAGCAAAGAAGATTACGAAGCTGACGACATTCTGGCCACCCTCGCGAATGAGGGATCGAACAACGGATTTCGCGTACTTGTGGTCTCGGGTGACCGCGACGCCATCCAGATGGTCAACGATGACGTCACGCTTCTCTACCCGAACGCTCGCGGTGTTTCAGAGCTGAAGCGCTACGACCGCGACGCTGTCTTTGAACGCTACGGAGTTGAGCCCCACCAGTATCCGGAGGTCGCGGCTCTCGTTGGGGAGACAAGCGACAACCTCATCGGCGTCGACAAAGTGGGGGAGAAGACCGCGGTCAAGTGGATTAACCTCTACGGATCGCTCGATGAAGTGCTCGCCCACGCCGAAGAGATCAAGGGCGTCGTTGGGCAAAACCTGCGTGATCAGATGGATCGAGCGGTACGCAACCGCAAGCTCAACCATCTGCTCACCGACGTTGAGTTGCCCGTCGCTGTCGGAGACCTAGACCGTCGCCCTATTGACGAGGCCGCTGTTCAGGAAGTATTTGATCGCCTTCAGTTCAAGACGTTGCTCCAGCGCGTGCTTAAGATAGCGGCAGCGGAGCGTGGCGATGAGCCTTCGGCTTCCGTACCGGTGGACACCGCAATCACCGTTCCCGTTGTGCGCACGATGGTCGATGAAGAACTGGCTAAGTGGATCGACACCAATAGCGTTCAGGGCACAAAGCCGCTCGGGCTTACGCTCGCGATCGTTGAGGGCACCGTTACCGGTCTCGGGCTGGCCACAGCCTCCGAAACCGCCTTCGTGCCGTGGGCTGCAGACAGACTCGACTACGTTGCGCTTTCTGAATGGTTGGCCGGCGATGCACCGAAGTTTATGCACTCTGCGAAGGCGCAGCTCAAGATCGCGTCAGCGAACGGGTTGGAGATCGCGGGTGTTGCTTTCGACACCATGCTCGCAGCCTGGGTTCTCAAGCCCAGTGGCAAGCCTGAGGAGCTTGAAGCTCAGGTTTACAACTACCTCGGCGAGACAATCGAACAAAGCGACCCCAATCAGCTCGTGCCAGAAACTGAGGCGCTGAGCCCCGCAACACTGTCGTGGTACGTGGTGCGCGTGGCCAAATACCTTGCAGGCAGACTCGACGAAGGTTCACTCGGTGTTCTTACCGAAATTGAGATGCCGCTCGTTCCGGTGTTTGCGCAGATGGAGCGCACGGGTATTGCCGTGAATCGGCAGTTGCTCAACCACCTCAGCACGTCGCTGTCAGAGACTGCGGCCGAAGTCGCGCGCAACGCCTTCGAAGTGATCGGGCGCGAGATCAATCTAGGTAGTCCCAAACAGCTTCAAGACGTGCTGTTTACTCAGCTCGAAATGCCCAAAACGCGGGCGAACAAGACCGGGTATTCAACGGATGCTGCGAGCCTGACTGACCTGCAAGAACAAGCGCCGCATCCATTTCTTGACCTGTTGCTCAAGCATAGGGACGCCACAAAGCTCGTTCAGATCATCACCGGCATCGAGAAAGCGATCGACGACTCCGGCCGCGTTCACACCACCTATGAGCAGGCCGGTTCGAGCACAGGGCGCATCGCATCGAACGATCCGAACCTGCAGAATGTGCCTATCAAGACAGCCACGGGCCGTCAGATCCGCTCAGCATTTGAGGCGGGAGCTGGCTTCGACACGTTGCTGACTGCCGACTACTCGCAGATCGAAATGCGCATCATGGCTCACCTGTCGGGCGATGAGGGTCTCATTCAGGCGTTCAACGAGGGTGAAGACCTGCACCGCTTTGTTGGTTCCCGCATTTTCGGCGTCGAGCCGGCCGACGTCACCGCTGAGATGCGCACCAAGGTCAAAGCGATGTCCTATGGATTGGCTTATGGACTTAGTGCTTTTGGTCTCAGCAAACAGCTTCGGATCGAGACCAGCGAAGCCAAAGCCTTGATGACTGATTACTTTGCCCGCTTCGGTGCCGTACGTGAGTACCTGCGCAACGTAGTAGAGCGGGCACGCGTTGACGGCTACACGACCACGATTTTCGGGCGCCGTCGTCCGTTCGGCGACCTCAACTCGAAGAACCGGGTGCTGCGCGACAACGCAGAACGCCAGGCGCTGAACTCGCCTATTCAGGGTTCGGCCGCAGACATCCTCAAACTTGCGATGTTGCAGATCGATACCGACATCCGCACCGAAGGGCTAACATCGCGGATGCTGCTCCAGGTTCATGACGAACTCGTATTCGAAATCGCTGCAGGCGAACTTGAGCGAATGACTACTATTGTCCATGAGCGAATGTCAGGAGCGGCAACACTCTCCGTACCGCTAGATGTTCACATTGGAACCGGTCACAACTGGGATTCCGCTGCCCACTAGGCACCGGGACCGCCACAACACGCATTAGCCACCGCCGCGAAGGAGCCGATATGACCAGCAGAACCGTAACCATCGGATCGAAGGTGGGGCTCCACGCGCGACCTGCGTCAGTGTTTGCTCAAGCGGTAGGTACCTGTGGAGTAAAGGTGATGCTCACCGACTCCACAGACAAGACTGTCAATGCGGCGAGCATCCTCAGCGTGCTCTCCATGGGGATAGAGTTCGGCGATTCCGTGACGCTGTCGTCCGATGATGAAGGCGCCGAGACTGCGTTGGATTCGTTAGCGGCGTTGCTGTCAAGCGAACTAGACACCTAGATAACTCAGTAGAGAACTCGACACAGAGGAAACCAGACAACGATGTCAGATTCGAAGCCTCAGCCCACCGATGCTAGCGTCAACGGCCCACGCGAGACCACGCCAATCGACGCGATCGCCGAGAAGTGGGTAGAGACTCTTACGGAGCTCAACCCCGCAATCGGCACATGGATCGGATCGCCGGGGGCGCACTCAGGCTATGCGGATTATTCTCCAGAGGGCCACGCGGGCGTCATTGACGCCACTCGTAGCGTGCTGGCTCACCTCGAGGCCGCAACAGTCATTGACGACGTAGATCTTGTCACGAAGACCGAGATGGTCTCGACGTTGCGACTCGATCTTGACTCTGATGCCGCGAGCTTGTGGATGCGCGATCTCAACAATTTGGCGAGCCCGGCCCAAGACATTCGTGGCGTGCTTGATCTCATGCCAACGGCGTCGAGCGACGATTGGTCGGTAATAGCAGACCGCCTCCGCAATATTCCGGCGGCTATCGATGGCTACATCGCCACCCTTCGACATGGCATCGATCAATCAGTGGTGCCCGCTCAGCGTCAAGTCGCAGAAGTAATCACTCAGGCTAAACAGATTTCGGCATCTGGCGGCTTTTTCGACGACTTCATCGCGGGAGCTCGCTCTCTCACTGGTGGTGATTCCACCCTAGATAGCGCGCTGACCAATGGTGCTTCTGAAGCGGCCAAGAGCTACCAGAAACTCGAAGAATTTCTCCGTACTGAACTTGCTCCGCGAGCGACGCCCCAAGACGCATTCGGGCGCGATCTGTATGCGCTCGAATCTCGGGGCTTCCTCGGCGCGGAGATCGACCTCGACGAGACGTACGAATGGGGAATCGAAGAGCTTGCTCGCATGACTCGCGAGCAGGAAGCAATTGCGCGTGAGATCTTGCCTGGCGCGACAGTTGCCGAGGCAATCGAGCATCTTGACTCTGACCCTTCGCGCACCCTCCATGGCACCAAGGCGCTCCGCCAATGGATGCAAAATCTGAGCGATGAGGCGGTGGATGCGTTAGCGGGCACCCACTTCGACATCGCTGAGCCGATGCGCGCTCTCGAGTGCATGATCGCCCCAACTCATGACGGAATCATCTACTACACCGGGCCAAGTGATGACTTTTCCCGCCCTGGCCGCATGTGGTGGTCAGTGCCAGAGTCGGTAACAGAGTTCACGACGTGGCGTGAAGCGACCACCGTCTATCACGAAGGCGTTCCTGGCCACCATCTGCAGATTGCGCAGGCTGTCTACAACCGCGATCAGCTAAACACCTACCGTCGGCAGTTGGCCGGAACATCGGGTCATGCTGAGGGCTGGGCGTTGTATGCGGAACGGTTTATGAGCGAGCTTGGTTTTCTGGATGATCCAGCCGACCGTTTCGGCATGCTCGACGGACAGCGTATGCGCGCGGCACGAGTGGTCCTAGACATCGGTGTGCACTTAGGAAAGCCGAAGCTAGACGGCACAGGAGTATGGGACTGGGACTACGCGCTGGAGTTCCTGACGAACAATGTCACGCTCGACCCCGCGAACGTTCGATTCGAAGTCAACCGTTACTTCGGCTGGCCAGGGCAAGCTCCTTCTTACAAGGTGGGGCAACGCATTTGGGAAGAGCTGCGCGATGAGTGCAAGGCTCGTGAGGGTGCATCCTTCGATCTGAAATCGTTCCATCGTCGTGCGCTGAACGTTGGGGGAGTAGGTCTCGATACCCTCCGAACCGCGCTTTTGGCGCCGTACGAACAGCACTAATTGGCGCCGTACGAACAGCACTAATTGGCGCCGTACGAACAGCACTAATTGGCGCCGTACGAACAGCGTTAATTGGCGTTAGTGCTCCCGGTTCGCGCCGGGGGAGCACCGTTTCTTGCGCTGGAGAGGGAAACACGGGGCTTTGCTGGTTGGTTTTAGCTAACGAGAGGCGTTAGGCTGGAGTGTCGCAATTGCGACTTCTTATTCGCCTGCCATCGGCGATCACAAAGTTACATTTCACCGTTGGCCCAATTGTGCGCTTCTCGAAGCGCAACCCATACCGGAGCTACTACTACATGACAATCGCAACGACCGACAAGGCACCCAAGCAGGTCGCCATCAATGACATTGGATCTGCTGAAGATTTTCTCGCCGCGGTCGAAAAGACTCTGAAGTTCTTCAACGATGGTGACCTTATCGAAGGTACCGTCGTCAAAATCGATCGTGACGAGGTTCTCCTCGACGTCGGTTACAAGACCGAGGGCGTAATCCCCTCCCGTGAACTTTCCATCAAGCATGACGTTGACCCCACTGAGGTTGTCAACGTTGGTGACACTGTTGAGGCACTTGTTCTTCAGAAAGAAGACAAAGAAGGCCGTCTCATCCTGTCCAAGAAGCGCGCACAGTACGAGCGTGCATGGGGCGACGTCGAACTGATCAAGGAATCGGATGGCGTTGTCACCGGTTCGGTCATCGAAGTTGTCAAGGGTGGGCTCATCGTCGACATCGGACTTCGCGGATTCCTCCCCGCATCGCTCATCGAGCTGCGTCGCGTTCGTGACCTCACGCCGTACCTCGGCCAGGAGATCGAAGCCAAGATCCTCGAACTCGACAAGAACCGCAACAACGTTGTTCTGTCGCGTCGTGCACTTCTTGAAGAGACTCAGTCGGCTAGCCGCACTTCGTTCCTCAACAACTTGGCCAAGGGCCAAGTTCGCAAGGGTGTCGTTTCCTCGATCGTTAACTTCGGTGCGTTCGTCGACCTCGGCGGCGTTGACGGTCTCGTTCACGTTTCCGAGCTCTCGTGGAAGCACATCGAGCACGCTTCAGAAGTTGTTGAAGTTGGCCAGGAAGTCACCGTCGAGATTCTCGAAGTTGACCTCGAGCGCGAGCGCGTGTCGCTGTCGCTCAAGGCAACTCAGGAAGACCCGTGGCAGGTATTTGCCCGCACCCACGCAATCGGTCAGGTTGCGCCCGGTAAGGTCACCAAGCTCGTTCCGTTCGGTGCGTTCGTTCGCGTCGCAGACGGCATCGAGGGCCTCGTACACATCTCTGAGCTGTCGGGCAAGCACGTTGAGCTCGCAGAGCAGGTTGTTTCGGTAGGCGACGAGGTATTCGTCAAGGTCATCGACATCGACCTCGAGCGTCGTCGCATCTCGCTTAGCCTCAAGCAGGCTAACGAGGGCGTTGACCCCGAGGGAACCGAGTTCGACCCGGCTCTCTACGGAATGCTCACCGAGTACGACGACCAGGGCAACTACAAGTACCCCGATGGCTTCGACCCCGAAACCAACGAGTGGAAAGATGGCTTCGAGTCACAACGCGAGAAGTGGGAGCAGGACTATGCTGCCGCCCAGGAGCGTTGGGAACAGCACAAGAAGCAGGTTGCAGCTGCAGCGATTCAGGAAGAGTCGATCAGCAGTGCACCCGCCGGCTCGTCGTCGTTCTCGAACGATGACGCAGCATCAAGTGCAGGTGCAGGAACGCTTGCAGACGACGAGACTCTCGCCGCTCTGCGCGAAAAGCTTTCCAGCAGCAACTAGTTTCTCGTTGAACGTTTGTGGCCAGTCTCCCTCGGGAGGCTGGCCACAGTCAGTTAACCGGACTCGCTCTAGCTGGTGCACTACACCCGAGAAGCGAGAAGCAAGACACACAGTATCCAGCAGCTGGCAGTCGTGGCAGCTGGCGGGCAACCGGCGGGGAGCAAGAATCGAACGGAGCGACCGTACTAGTTCAACAGTCGTGCACGCCGCGAGCGTCGGATGCGCAACACAACCAGGGTAATCATTCCGAGAAGTACGAAAAACCCGATCACTGGCACCAGCAGTGCCATGAAACTTAGCAACACACTGCTGATGTCTTCTGCGGCGCTAACCACGGGAGCTGCGGCGCCTGCGGTCGCGGCATTTAGCGCTGGTCGCGCGAGCATCTTGGCGGCGTGGGTGCCGAAGGCGAGTACTACGCCAATGGAGACCGGAACCCAAGCACTCGAGGTGAAGAATGAGGCCGGGTCGGTAACGACAGCCGTCTCAGAGGCCGCGCCTGTGCCGAATGCGATGCCACCCGCCACAGGTCGGATAACGCTCTGAATCCAGTCGTTGACGGAGTCGACGACTGGCACCTTGTCTGCAACGATTTCAACGACAAGAAGTACGCCGAGGACTACTAGCACCCAAGGGTTTTCAAGCCACGCCCAGGCCGTGGGTAGCTCGACGAAATCGAAGACGCGCCCTGCGAGCCCCAAGATCAACAGCGGAATGTAGGCATTGAGTCCGGCTGCGACAGCCAGACCACTACCGGTAAGCAGCTCGAGCATCCGGAGTTCCTTTCAACAGGCTGAGGCTAGCATTAGCGCATGCACTTAATAGCGCTCACCGGAGGCATTGCTTCAGGAAAGTCGACCGTGGCACGGCGCTGGCAGGATCAGGGTGCTGTGGTTGTCGATGCGGATGCTCTGGCGCGGGAAGTGGTTGAGCTGGGTTCGCCCGTGCTCGACCAGATCGCACAACGTTTTGGGCCAGAGGTAATCTCTGACGACGGCTCCGTGAACCGGTCAGCGCTTGGAGCATTGGTCTTTGGCGATACCGACGCGCGAGAAGCATTGAACGGCATCACGCATCCCGCGATCAGTCGTCTTGCCCAGAGCCGCTTTGATGATGCAGCGTGCATCAACGCTGAGGCAATCATTGTCTACGACATCCCGTTGTTGGTGGAGTCTGCTCAGTCGCTCGCGCGCTTCGATTTAGTCGTGACCGTAGAAGCTGACCCTAAAGTGCGAGTACAGCGACTGATCGATCATCGTGCGATGACGAGCAGCGAGGCGGAGGGGAGAGTGGCTTCTCAAGCCACGTCACTGCAGCGTCGTGAAGTGGCCGATTTCGTGATCGAGGCGAATGATTCACTCGCTGACACTGAGCGCCGCGCCGATGAAGTGTGGTCGCTAATTACTAGTCGGTTGCACAAACGCCTGTGATCAAGCATCTCTGGTCAAGCATCTCTGATCAAGCAGCTCTGATCAAGTTGTCAGTGCGCCTGCTTAGACTTGAGTAATGCAACCTACCCGCTCAGTGCGTCCGTTCGAGGTGATTAGCGAGTACTCACCTTCTGGCGATCAGCCCGAGGCGATTCGCCAACTCGCACAGCGCATCAACGCAGGTGAAACTGACGTTGTACTTCTGGGTGCTACCGGTACTGGCAAGTCAGCGACCACTGCCTGGCTGATCGAGCAAGTGCAGCGGCCCACGCTGATCATGTCGCACAACAAGACCCTTGCTGCTCAGTTGGCTAATGAGTTCCGCGACCTTATGCCGAATAACGCAGTTGAGTACTTCGTTTCGTACTACGACTACTACCAGCCTGAGGCCTACATTCCCCAGACGGACACTTTTATTGAAAAGGATTCATCGATCAATGCTGAGGTTGAGCGGCTTCGGCACTCCACCACCAACTCGTTACTGAGCCGCCGCGACACGATCGTGGTTTCTACTGTGTCGAGCATTTACGGCTTGGGCGCTGCTGAGTCGTACCTTGAGGCGATGATTGCGCTTCAAGTAGGCATGCGCATCAACCGTGAGACGCTCATCCGAAAATTTGTCGCTATGCAGTATCAGCGCAATGACTATGACTTCTCGCGGGGCAACTTCCGCGTGCGCGGCGACACTATCGAGATCATTCCTGTGTACGAAGAGCTGGCTATTCGCATCGAGATGTTCGGTGACGAGATTGAAGCGTTGTATTCGTTGCATCCGCTCACCGGCGAGATCGTCAAGAAGATGGATGCCGTCTCCGTCTTTCCTGGCACACATTACGCTGCGAGCCCCGAAACTATCAAGCACGCAATTGTGTCGATCCAAGCAGAGCTTGCGGATCGGTTGGCAGTGCTTGAGCGTCAGGGAAAACTGCTTGAAGCACAACGATTGCGGATGCGCACGACCTACGACATCGAAATGATGGAGCAGATCGGCTTTTGCAACGGCATCGAGAACTATTCGCTTCACATGGATGGTCGCCAGCCGGGGGAGCCACCGAGCTGCCTGCTTGATTACTTCCCAGAGGACTTCCTTGTCGTCATCGATGAGTCACACGTCACTGTGCCACAAATTGGGGCGATGTATGAGGGCGATGCTTCCCGAAAGCGCACCCTAGTCGAGCATGGTTTCCGGCTGCCGAGTGCACTCGATAATCGCCCACTCAGGTGGGAAGAGTTCTTGGAACGTGTTGGGCAGAAGATTTACCTATCAGCCACCCCGGGAAAATATGAGCTCGGGATCACTGACTCGATCGTCGAGCAGGTCATCCGCCCTACCGGTCTGGTAGATCCGCAGATCGTAGTGAAGCCGTCGAAGGGTCAGATCGATGACTTGCTCGAACAGATCACCACGCGCGTCGAAAAGAATGAACGCATTCTGGTCACAACTCTGACCAAGAAGATGGCAGAAGAGCTCACCGAGTTCCTCTCGGAGCACGGCGTTCGAGTGCGCTACCTGCACGCTGACGTAGACACTTTGCGTCGTGTCGAGTTGCTCACCGAGCTTCGTCAAGGCGTGTATGACGTTCTCGTAGGCATCAACCTACTTCGTGAGGGCCTTGACCTTCCCGAGGTTTCGCTTGTCGCAATTCTTGACGCCGACAAAGAGGGCTTCTTGCGTTCGTCAACCTCGCTCATCCAAACCATCGGTCGTGCGGCGCGAAACGTCTCGGGTGAGGTTCACATGTATGCGGATGTCATTACCCGCTCCATGCAGTTCGCCATCGAAGAGACCGACCGCCGCCGTGAAAAGCAGGTCGCATACAACACCGAACACGGCATCGACCCGCAACCACTTCGCAAAAAGATTGCTGACATTACCGATGCACTCCTCCGGGAAGGTGCTGACACAGCTGAATTGTTGTCTACCCGCAACCGAGATGGCAAAAAGCGGGCCCCGACTCCGAATCTTGCGCGCGAAGGCATCGCGGCGGCCGGTGGAAACGATCTTGAGCAGATCATCTCGGATCTCAACGAGCAAATGCTTCAGGCGGCATCCGAACTGAAGTTTGAACTTGCAGCGAGATTGCGTGATGAGGTTCAAGACCTCAAAAAGGAGCTACGCCAAATGGAGCAGGCAGGCCACCTGCGCTAGAGGCCGTGTGCTAGTTGAGTGAATCGTGAAGCTCAATCATCGCGCGCGATAGTGGCATTGCATCGAATCGCAGCGCTGTTTCGCGAGCGGCACGCCTGCGGCTCTCGACGGATACCTCGCTCAGCTTGCTGACCGCGTTCACGATATGAGCAGGGTCAGCAGCGGTGGTTACTCCACCACCGCTGCGAAATTCGATTCGACTCCGGATGCTCCCGCTCACGATCACGGGGGTGCCAGACGCGAGTGCTTCGAGAGCAACGGCATGACCAACAGAGCCGCCAGCAGTTACAAGGGCGAAGTCGGCCGTTGCGAAGACCTCTGCTCGTTCGGCGAGGGATAAGTTGCTGGCTCTCAAGAATTGCACAGGAAGCCCGTGTGCACTCCGCTCAAGACGATAGCGAAGGGGGCCGTCTCCCAGGACAACTAGATGAACGTCTGTTCCGTCTTCGGTGAGCTTGCGGATCGCGTCGATCGCGATCGATACTGAGCCGGTAGCGGTGAGGGGCGCGGCGCACACAGCGATGAGGTCAGCGCCGCTCGTGTCGCGAAGCGCGGAGTTATGACGCAAAGGAGTGAATATCTCCAGATCAACACCCGGCTGCATAGTCACAATTATGCCGGCGTCGGAGCGAACAGGGGAGAGTGTTGCGCCGTCGATCCCGCACACGACGCGGTCGTAGTTCTTTAGTGCGGCATCGGTCGCCCAGTCGGCAGGGACGTCATCCGCGAATAGCACTGCTGGAACGTGATTTTCTCGAGCCCACGCTCCGAGCTGACGGAAGCTGAGTCGATCTGCGACCTCTATGCGGTCGGGGACGAGTCTGTCGAGCGCACGTCGAATCGCGAGCGGGATCCGAACAAATCCACGTCGTATCGCTGCACCACGTGCGGGAACAGTTACTAGGGTGCCGTACTCAGTCCCCGCTACCGATGCGACAGTGCCCGGTACAATAACCGAAAACTCGTGCCCCGCCGCTCGATAGGCGATGCCTCGAGCGCGAACTGCGCTGGAGGGGGAGAGCGCCGGTACTGAATAGAAATTGGTCACGTGCGCAATGTGCATCTACTCATTATCGCCTGCATAGGGCAAACGTTCAGGCAATGTCAGTGGTCTCCGTAGAATAGTGAGAGTGACTACTGCTCAGTCGATCCCCAATTCTCACCTCAGCGTCCGTGGCGCTCGAGTTCACAACCTCAAGAATGTTGACCTCGAAATACCCCGCGATTCGCTCGTTGTCTTTACTGGTCTCTCCGGATCAGGAAAATCGAGCCTCGCGTTCGACACGATCTTCGCCGAGGGTCAACGCCGCTACGTTGAATCGCTTTCCGCGTACGCACGCCAGTTTCTTGGTCAGGTTGACCGTCCTGACGTCGACTTCATCGAAGGTCTGAGCCCGGCTGTATCAATTGACCAAAAGTCGACAAACCGCAACCCTCGATCAACCGTAGGCACGATCACTGAGATCTACGACTACATGCGGCTCTTGTGGGCTCGTATCGGGGTGCCCCACTGTGCCATCTGCGGCGAAAAGATCGAACGCCAGTCGGTTCAACAGATCGCTGATCAACTCATGAAGTTAGAGAGCGGCACGCGCTACCAGATTGTGAGCCCGGTTGTTTCGCAGAAAAAGGGCGAGTTCGTCGATCTCTTTGCCGAACTAACCTCGAGCGGATACTCGCGTGCGTTAGTTGACGGCGAAGTTGTTCAGCTGAACGATCCACCCAAGCTGAAGAAGCAGGTCAAGCACGATATTTCTGTGGTCGTCGACCGCCTTGTGGCAAACGACGACATCCTCACCCGTCTGACTGACTCACTCGAGACGGCGCTTCGGCTGACCGACGGAACTGTTGCGATCAACTTCGTTGACGAAGAGGGTCAGGCTGCTTGGCGCTCCTTCTCCGAGAAGCTGTCGTGCCCGAATAATCATCCGATTCAGCTCACCGAAATTGAGCCACGAACATTCTCGTTCAACGCCCCGTTTGGCGCCTGCCCAGAGTGCTCGGGTCTGGGGACGCGCATGTCGATCGACGCCGATCTTCTCATCGCCGACGACTCGGTAAGCCTGTCAGAGGGCGCAATCTTGCCGTGGACCAACTCCGGCAAAGGCCTTTACAACTATTTTGAAAAGCTCCTCGGCGGCTTGGCGTTAGATCTGGACTTCTCGCTCCACACACCTTGGGGCGAGCTTCCCGAAGACGTTCGTGACGCAATTCTCACCGGCAACAACTTCAAGGTTTCCGTCAAGTGGAAGAACCGCTATGGCCGAGAGATGAAGTATTCCACAGGGTTCGAGGGCGTAATTCCCTACATCGAACGCAAATATCTCGAGGCCGAGACTGACGTGCAACGCCAGCGTCACGCCGCTTATCTGCGCGAAATTCCTTGCCCTGTGTGTAACGGCAAACGTCTCAAACCAGAAGTACTCGCGGTGACTGTTGCTGACCGCAACATCTCTGACATTTGCGAACTGAGTCTGAGCGATGCGTATGGCTTCATGAACGGCATCACGCTCTCCGAGCGCGATGCTCGCATTGCAGCCCAGGTATTGCGCGAGATCCGACTTCGGCTGGAGTTCTTGGTCGAGGTCGGACTGAGCTATCTCAATCTTGCGCGTGCAGCCGCAACGTTGAGCGGTGGCGAAGCGCAGCGCATCCGACTCGCTACTCAAATTGGGTCAGGGCTCACGGGCGTTCTGTATGTGCTTGATGAGCCAAGCATCGGTCTTCACCAGCGAGACAACCGCCGATTGATCGAGACCCTCGTCAAGCTAAAGAATCTCGGCAACACCCTTATTGTCGTTGAGCACGACGAAGACACCATTCGAACTGCCGATTGGATTGTTGACATCGGGCCAGGCGCCGGCGAGCACGGTGGTGAGGTCGTTCACTCTGGTTCCTACGTCGACTTGTTGAAGAACACGAAGTCGATCACCGCTGACTACCTATCCGGCCGCAGAGCAATTGAGACGCCGAAGAAGCGTCGACCGATTGACCGCGAACGGCAAGTTACTGTCGAGGGCGCTCGAGCCAACAACCTCCAGAACGTGACTGTAAAATTTCCTCTCGGCACATTTACCGCGGTGACCGGCGTCAGCGGGTCTGGCAAATCAAGCCTTGTCAACGACATTCTGTACAAAGTGCTTGCCAACGAGCTCAATGGTGCGCGTCAGATTCCTGGCAAGCACACTCGTGTGACTGGGCTCGAGAACCTCGACAAGGTTGTGCACGTTGACCAAAATCCCATTGGTCGCACACCGCGTTCTAACCCCGCGACATACACGGGCGTATTCGACAAGATCCGCACGCTCTTCTCCGAAACTGGGGATGCCAAAGCACGTGGCTACCTTCCCGGCCGTTTCAGCTTCAATGTGAAGGGTGGTCGCTGCGAGAACTGCTCCGGTGACGGCACGATCAAGATCGAGATGAACTTTCTGCCTGACGTTTACGTCGCCTGCGAAGTGTGTGGGGGAGCGCGCTACAACCGCGACACGCTCGCCGTCAAATACAAGTCGAAGAACATCGCCGAAGTACTCGACATGCCCATTAGCGAAGCTGCAGAGTTTTTCGAGGCTATATCGAGCATCCACCGCTATCTCAAGACGCTTGAAGAAGTCGGGCTCGGTTACGTCCGACTCGGACAAAGTGCGACCACACTTTCTGGTGGAGAGGCGCAACGGGTGAAGCTCGCTACCGAACTGCAGAAACGGTCGATGGGTCGCAGCATCTACGTACTAGACGAGCCAACAACTGGTTTGCACTTCGAGGATGTGCGCAAGCTGCTTTTGGTGCTCAACAGCTTGGTAAATAAGGGAAATACCGTCATCGTGATTGAACACAATCTCGATGTGATTAAGTCCGCGGACTGGATCATTGATCTTGGCCCCGAGGGTGGTGCTGGTGGTGGTGAACTGCTATTCACTGGCACGCCAGAGAAGCTTGCGAAGGTCAAAGATAGCCATACCGGGCAGTTCCTCGCAGAGGTGCTTAGCGGCAACCGTGTCTAGCGGGACCACCGGATGTCTAGTGTGAATACTGTGTTTGGTGCAGAGACCGTGTCTAGGTGCAAAGGGGAGCGGAATGGCTGAAACAGTCAGTTGGCGCCCGCGAGCGGGTGATATTCCGGCGCAGCCTGGTGTCTACCGTTTCATTGATGAACGCACACGGGTGCTGTATGTGGGCAAAGCCAAGAACTTGCGTTCGCGACTCAGCAACTATTTCGCTCCGTTGTCTTCGTTGCACGAGCGCACTCGCCGCATGGTGCTCACTGCTACGAATGTTGAGTGGACAATCGTGGGCAACGACTTCGAAGCACTGCAGCTGGAGTACACCTGGATCAAAGAGTTCGATCCACCGTTCAATGTCCAGTACAAGGACGACAAGTCGTACCCATATCTTGCTATCACCATGGGCGATGCTGTGCCTCGCGTTCTGGTGACTCGCAATCGCAGCCTGCCCAATGCCCGCTATTTTGGTCCATATTCGCGTGCGTGGGCTATTCGCGACACTGTCGATGTGATGCTCAAGGCTTTTCCGATGCGCAGTTGTTCACCATCGGTCTACAAGCGAGCACAACAGACGGGGCGCCCCTGCCTTCTCGGCGACATCGGAAAGTGTGCGGCTCCGTGTGTCGGCCGGGTCACGCTTGAGGAACACAAGTCGATAGCCCTCGATTTTGCGTCGTTCATGGCTGGCAACGATTCGCGGATGCTCAAATCTATTCGTGAACGGATGAGTCAGGCCGCGGCAACTCAGGACTACGAATCTGCTGCTCGCTATCGGGATCAGATTGGTGCGATGGAGACGGCACTGGCGAAGAACCAGATCGTGCTGTCAGAAGATGTCGATGCAGACTTCTTCGGAATCGCCCACGACGAGCTGGCCGCCGCTGTGCAGCAGTTCGTCGTGCGAGGTGGCCGAATTCGTGGGGTGCGCGGCTGGGTCGTCGACAAGGAGCTCGATGTTGATCTCGGTGGGCTTGTGGAGTCTGTGCTCCAGAATGCCTACGACGATACGTCTCCTCCACCCGACGTTCTCGTGCCGGCACTGCCTGAAGACAGTACGGCGCTGGAAGAGTGGTTGACGCAACGAAAGGGAGTAGGTGCTCGAGCGCGTTTGCGGGTAGCTAAGCGCGGCGAGAAGGCGGCGCTCGCGCAGACTGTTGAGACGAATGCGAAGAACGCGTTGATGCTCTACAAGTCGAAACGCAGCGGCGATTTTGTGGCACGCTCTCAGGCGTTGGCGGATATCCAGGACGCGCTTGGCATGGCTGAGGCCCCACTGCGTATGGAGTGTTTCGACGTCTCCCATCTGTCGGGAACCAACGTTGTCGCGTCAATGGTGGTGTTTGAGGATGGGCTGCCGAAGAAGCAGCACTACCGACGGTTCAACATCGCGGAAACCACTGACGACACAGATTCGATCTACCAGGTTCTCAAGCGCAGGCTCGCGTACCTTGCGGTCGGGGCTACCGTGCCAGAGACAACTCCTGCGGTTGCTCCCGAGACAGCAGCCGGCGCCGCACCTGATGCCAACGCGCAGTTGGAGTTGAACCACCAACCGGCGGCATCTGCAAAGTTTGCCTATCCGCCACAACTGCTCATTGTTGATGGTGGTCAGCCTCAAGTATCGGCCGCTCAGCGGGCGTTAGAAGAGTCCGGAGTTTCAGGCATCCAACTTGCGGGCATAGCAAAGAGGCTCGAAGAGATCTGGCTCCCGAATGCAGACTTTCCCGTCATCCTTCCGCGCAATAGCGACGCACTGTTTTTGATCCAGCGATTGCGAGACGAAGCGCACCGGTTCGCAATTACTCATCAACGTCAGCGGCGTTCCAAAGATGTGTCATCAGTTCTCGCGACGGTTCCGGGCCTCGGCCCAACGCGGATCAAAGCTCTCCTCCAGCACTTTGGATCGGTGGCTCGGCTCAGGGCGGCCTCTGCTGAGCAGATCATTGAGGTGCCCGGGATTGGCACGTCGACTGCCGACGCCATTATCCAGAAGCTCGCCCCGCCCGACCTCGGGTAGTCTGGGAGCACCATGAAACCTGTTATCGAACAGCAAGAGATGCTCATCGTGACTGGCATGTCAGGTGCCGGTCGATCAACCGTCGGCAATGCTCTAGAAGATCTCGGCTGGTATGTCGTCGACAACCTCCCGCCCCAGATGTTGCTTCCTCTTGTCGACCTCGCTCACCGAGTGGGGGACTCTCTGCCTCGCGTGGCCGCCATCATCGATGTGCGCGGAGGAAAACACTTCTCAGACGCGCAAGAAGCCATCCAGTCTCTCCGTGGATCAACCTCACTCAGAGTGCTATTTCTTGACGCAGAAGATGCCGCGTTGGTGCGTCGTTTTGAACAGGTCCGACGGCCACATCCGCTTCAAGAGGAAGGCACTCCGCTCGACGGAATTGCCGCAGAACGCAGGCGGATGGCTGAGATTCGTGCCAGCAGCGACATCATCATCGACACTTCTGATCTGAACATCCACCAGCTAGCAACGACAATCATCGAGAAGTTCTCCGCGGAAAACGATGCGGGTTTGCGTATTACTATTGAGAGCTTTGGATTTAAGTATGGCCTTCCAGCAGACGCCGATATGGTGGCTGACTGCAGGTTCTTGCCCAATCCTTTTTGGATGCCTGAACTCAAAGCACTCGACGGACTCGATGAACGAGTGCGCGCGTACGTGGTAGGGGCAACCGGAGCACAAGAGTTCATTGCAGACTATGCACGAGCGCTTGAACCTGTTTTCGCTGGATACCAGCGCGAGAATAAGCGGCACGCAACGATCGCGATCGGCTGTACCGGTGGCAAGCATCGGTCGGTTGCGATTGCAGAAGAACTGTCAGCGATTCTGAGCGGCTTGCCCGGAGTAGCGGTAAGCATCAAGCATCGGGATCGCGGACGAGAGTAGATTACTCATCCATGAAGACCGTCATCCTGAAAGAAAGGCCAGTTAGTGGCATTAACTGCTGAAGTAAAAGACGAACTGGCACGGATTCAGTTGGGCAAGACCACCGAGCGCGCGGCTGAACTCGCAACGATTCTGCGTTTCTCGGGTGGACTGCACCTGATTTCGGGACGCATCGCCGTCGAGTCTGAACTAGAAACTGAACTTCTCGCTCGTCGAGTGCGACGCGACATCGCCGAACTCTACGGTGTGCGCTCCGAGGTGTCGCGCGTCGCATCATCTGGTGGGCGTCGCTCAAATAATCTTTTGGTGCGAGTTCTTGACGGGGGAGAGACCCTTGCGCGTCAAACCGGGCTCCTGGATGCTCGACGCCGACCAATTCGCGGGCTCCCCAACCGTGTGACCACGGGTGGGCGGGGCGAACTTGCTGCCGTGTGGCGTGGCGCCTTCTTGGCTGCCGGATCACTCACTGATCCTGGCCGCTCCGCGGCACTTGAAGTGACGTGCCCTGGCAACGAAGCCGCAATGGCGCTTGTCGGCGCAGCCGGCCGGCTCCGGGTTGCTGCCAAAGCTCGTGAGGTGCGCGGTGTGCACCGAGTCGTCGTTCGCGATGGTGAGGCTATCAGCGCAATGCTCACCATCATGGGGGCCGAGACAACAGTTGTCAGCTGGAACGAACTGCGTCAGCGTCGCGAAGTTCGAGCGACGGCGAACCGCCTCGTGAACTTCGACGACGCAAACCTGCGCCGCTCTGCTCAGGCTGCGGTCGCAGCGTGTGCTCGCGTCGAGCGTGCCCTCGAAATTTTGGGCGACGACGTGCCCAAGCATTTGCGTTACGCGGGCGAACTGCGTTTGAGTCACCGCGATTC
The DNA here is from genome assembly GCF_039527955.1 of Rhodoglobus aureus. Lineage (NCBI taxonomy): Bacteria > Bacillati > Actinomycetota > Actinomycetes > Micrococcales > Microbacteriaceae > Rhodoglobus > Rhodoglobus aureus. Next base: position 97,164 of record NZ_BAAAKW010000030.1, read on the forward strand.
GAGCCTTGATGAGCTCGGACATCACGCTGATCCGCCAATGACCAAGGATGCAGTTGCCGGGCGCATTCGACGTTTGCTGGCGATGGCCGACAAGCGAGCTAGCGACCTCGGTGTGGCGGGAACTGAAGCAAACCTGCCCCCCGAGTTGGAGGAAGCTTAGCGTTCTCTCGATGCGGCACGAGTGTCGTATGGACGTGGTTAGACTGGAAGCAACGGCCTGTTCGTGCTTGCCAGCCGCGCAGGATTCAAGATTCCAGGAGGACTTCCGATGGCTGAATACACCCTTCCCGAACTTTCGTACGACTACACAGCGCTTGAGCCCAGCATCAGCGCAATGATCATGGAGCTGCACCACAGCAAGCACCATCAGGCCTATGTGACCGGCGCAAACGCTGCCATCTCAGGCCTTGCTGACGCTCGGGATTCCGGGGATCTCTCAAACGTAAACAAGCTTGAGAAAGACCTCGCCTTCAACCTCGGCGGACATGTCAACCACTCCATCTTCTGGACCAACATGTCGCCGAATGGTGGAGACAAGCCCACGGGCGACCTCGAGAGCGCGATCAACGACCACTTTGGATCGTTCGACAAGTTCACCGCGCACTTCACCGCCACCGCCATGGGCGTTCAGGGTTCGGGTTGGGCTGTGCTCGCTTGGGACTCCATCGGAGAGCGCCTCATCATCGTTCAGTTCTTTGACCAACAGGGCAACTTGCCTGCGGGCATCGTGCCGCTGTTGATGCTCGATGTCTGGGAGCACGCGTACTACCTCGATTACAAGAACGTGCGTGCTGACTATGTCAAGGCGTTCTGGAACATCGTTGACTGGGCTAACGTTCAAGACCGCTTCAGCGCCGCGCGCTCGAAGACAAACGGTCTGCTGCTACTCTCGTAGCGGCATCGTGGCCGGGTTAGGCCCCGGCTTCAGCCCTGTCTCCGCTAGATAGCATCACCCCACCACTACAGCAAGACGCGTCCTAGACGCCTGATTTTCTGGAGCAACAGTGAGCGTAAAAATCGGTATCAATGGGTTCGGTCGCATTGGTCGCAACTTCTTTAGAGCAGCTATGGCCAAGGGCAGCAACATCGAAATCGTTGCGGTCAATGACCTCACAGACAACAAAACTCTCGCGCATCTCCTCAAGTACGACACGATCACCGGTCGTCTCGACGCAGAGGTAACGTTCGACAACGATCAGATCGTCGTGAACGGAACTGCGATCAAGGTTTTCGCAGAGCGTGACCCTTCCAACCTGCCCTGGGGCGAGTTGGGCGTTGACATCGTTATTGAATCGACCGGTCACTTCACCAAGTCGGTGGATGCCGCCAAGCACATCGCCGCGGGCGCCAAGAAGGTAATCGTCTCGGCTCCTGCATCAGGCGATGGCGTCGCAACAGTTGTTCTCGGAGTCAACGAGGGCGACTACGACCCCGCCGTCCATAACATCATCTCGAATGCTTCGTGCACCACCAACTGCCTTGCGCCGTTGGCCAAGGTGTTCATGGATAACTTCGGCATCGACACCGGATTCATGACTACGGTTCACGCGTACACCGCTGACCAGAATCTTCAGGATGGTCCTCACGGAGACCTGCGTCGGGCTCGCGCCGCTGCGCAGAACGTCATCCCGACGTCGACTGGTGCAGCGAAGGCGCTCGGCTTGGTACTTCCGGAGCTCGTCGGCAAGCTCGACGGCTACGCACTGCGCGTTCCTGTAATTACCGGTTCGATCACCGACCTCACGATCACGACGTCGTCCGAGGTCACGGTCGAAAAGATCAACGCCGCGTACAAGGCCGCAGCTGAGGGTCCCCTCAAGGGCATCCTCAAGTACACCGAAGACGAGATCGTTTCGAGCGACATTGTTGGCGACCCGCACTCCTCGATCTTTGATGCCGGTCTCACCAAGGTAATCGGCAACCAGGTCAAGGTCGCATCGTGGTACGACAACGAATGGGGCTACTCCAACCGTCTCGTTGACGTTGCAGAGTACGTCGGCGAACGCCTCTAACCCCCGACGAATATGAGCCTCAGAACTCTTTCAGCGCTATCGGATCTCCGTGGAAAGCGCGTCATCGTCCGATGTGATTTGAATGTCCCGCTTAAGGACGGCCAGATTACCGACGACGGTCGAATTCGCGCTTCGCTACCGACCCTCAACGCTCTCATCAACGAGGGTGCACGAGTTGTTATCGTGTCGCACCTCGGTCGTCCCGACGGGGAACCGGATTCGCAGTACAGCCTTGAGCCGGTCGCTCAGCGTCTCTCGGAACTTCTCGGCAAGGCAGTCGTCTTTGCCAAGGACACCGTGGGACACGCTGCCGAGCAAGCTGTTGCGGAGCTCGATGAGTGTGGCGTAGCGCTGCTTGAGAATCTGAGATTCAACTCGGGTGAAACCTCCAAGTCAGAGACGGAACGCGAAGAGTTTGCTGGCAAGCTCGCTCGCTTCGGCGACGCGTTCGTCTCTGACGGTTTTGGGGTTGTGCATCGCAAGCAAGCAAGTGTTTTCGAGCTTGCCAAGATCTTGCCGAGTGCCGCTGGATTGCTCATCGAGACCGAACTTGATGTTCTCGAGCGCCTGACGGTGACCCCTGAACGGCCATACACGGTTGTCTTGGGCGGCTCAAAGGTGTCTGACAAGCTCGACGTCATCGGCTCGCTTCTTCCACGCGTGGATTCGCTCCTCGTCGGCGGAGGGATGCTCTTTACCTTCTTAGCTGCACAGGGCCACAAAGTCGGCGCAAGTCTGCTTGAGGCAGATCAACTGGAGACAGTAACGAAGTATCTCGCGCAAGCGAAGGAACTCGGCGTCGAGATCATTCTCCCGACGGATGTCGTCGTAGCCGCGTCGTTCGGGCCTGACGCGGCTCATACGGTGACTGCCGCAGACGAGATCGAGAACACCGAATTCGGCTCGAATGGCATTGGCCTCGACATCGGCCCCGAAACGGCTCTTCGATTCGCAGAAGTTGTTCGAGCATCCAAGACGGTGTTCTGGAACGGTCCGATGGGTGTATTCGAGTTCCCAGCATTCGCAGCAGGAACCCACGCAATAGCGGAAGCCCTGACGAAGACTGAGGGCTTTGGAGTGGTCGGTGGAGGCGACTCCGCTGCGGCTGTTCGTGCACTAGGTTTTGACGACGACCAGTTTGGTCACATTTCTACGGGTGGTGGAGCGAGCCTCGAGTTCCTCGAAGGCAAGCCGCTTCCTGGACTGGAGGTACTTGGATGGCAAAGCTAAAGCGTGTTCCCCTGATCGCGGGCAATTGGAAGATGAATCTTGACCATCTTCAGTCGATCGCGTTCGTACAAAAGCTAGCGTGGACTCTGAAAGATGCTAATCACGACTTCGGTGTCGATGGCGCCGAAGTCGCTGTGTTCCCGCCCTTCACCGACCTGCGTTCTGTTCAGACGCTCATCGCAGCAGACAAGCTTGACGTCCGTTTCGGTGGCCAAGACCTTTCTGAGCACGAGTCGGGTGCGTACACAGGCGAGATCTCGGGTGCGTTTCTCTCGTCGCTCGACTGCCGCTACGTTTTGGTCGGTCACTCTGAGCGTCGCACGATGCACGGAGAAACCGATGAGCAGCTCTCACGCAAGGTCTCCGCTGCCCTGACGCACGGCCTCGTTCCGGTTCTCTGCGTAGGCGAGACTGCCGATGACCTCGAGCAGCACGGTCCCAGCGCTGTACCTGTTGCTCAGCTCAAAGCTGGGCTGGTTGGAATCTCGGGCTCGCCTGAGATCGTTGTCGCCTATGAGCCTGTATGGGCAATCGGTTCCGGCAAGGCCGCAACCCCTGAGCAAGCTGAGCAAGTTGCTGCTCGACTCCGCGAAACCCTCGCAGAAGTCCTGGGCGACGATGTCGCCGCAGCGACTCGAATTCTTTACGGCGGTTCGGTTAAGTCGGCGAACATTGCTAGCTTGATGCGGGAGCCCAACATTGATGGCGCTCTCGTCGGCGGTGCAAGCCTCGATGTCGCCGAATTCGCAAGCATTTCGCGCTTCTCCAAGCACGTCGGCACGTAGACGTTATACTGTTCGAGGCCTGTACGGCCTGTTCGAAAGGTTCTTTGTGGAAATTCTCCAAGTTGTGTTGCAAGTATTGCTCGGGCTAACGAGCTTGCTGCTCACACTTCTTATCCTGCTCCACCGCGGTCGCGGTGGAGGTCTCTCCGATATGTTCGGTGGGGGAGTAACATCCAACCTCGGCGCATCGGGAGTTGCCGAACGCAACTTGAACCGCATTACGGTGATCCTCGGAATCGTGTGGATCAGCTGCATCGTTGTCCTCGGTCTCATCACCAAGTTCAACGGCGCGTAAGAACCTTCAGCCTCACGAAACAAGGGAACATAGTGGCATCAGGCGGTAGTGCAATTCGCGGATCGCGCGTTGGCGCGGGTCCCATGGGTGAACAAGATCGTGGCTTCCATGCCGAGCGCATTCAGGTTTCATACTGGGATGCTCTAGGCAATGAGACGGTGCGCTCGTTTGCGGCAAACCTTCCAGACGAAGACGTCCCCGAGACGATTGATTGTCCGTCGTCTGGGCTTCCTGCTGGCCGTGACAAGGAAAATCCTCCTTTGGTGGCAAAACTCGCGCCATACAAGACGCATCTCGCCTATGTGAAAGAGCGCCGCAGCGACGACGAAGCAACTGAGTTGCTAGACGAAGCACTCCTTCAACTGCGCACTCGTCGCGGAACAGTAAGTTCCTAGCCAACGCGCGAAGTTGCTGACAGCCTCGAAAGACTGCTCACAGACTTAAAGTGATGGGCCCCAACCGAATCGGGTAGGGCCCATCACTTGGTTAACGCGACTAATGTTCGTCGGTCGAGTCCGCGCTCGTCCAGAACTCACCTGGATCGATCAGGGAGTCGGGAACTTGTGCAGCAGCATCCGAGTCCACAAAGAACAATGTCTTGCGGCGACCCTCAAGGCCGGCAGCTGGTACTTCGTTGTAGCTGGCTCCAGCGAGAGTCAGGCCTAGTGCTGATGCCTTGTCGCTCCCGGCAACCACAGCCCAAATGCGCACGGAAGAGTTGATCACTCTCAGGGTCAAGCTGAGTCGCTCGTTCGGCGGCTTGGGGGAGTTGCGAACGGCAATCACCGTGCGCTCTGTCTCGCGGATACCTTCGCGTTCCGGGAAGAGCGATGCAATGTGCCCGTCTGGGCCCACCCCAAGGAAAACGATGTCAAAGTTGGGGTATTTACCCGAGCGTGCGGCATGGTTTGCCAACTCTTGCGAGTAGGCCTCTGCCGCGTCATCCAAGCTCACACCGGCGTCTGAGGCGGCGTAGGGGTGAACGCGTGCGGCGTCAACCGAAACGTGGTCGAGCAGCGCCTTTCGCGCTTGCACATCGTTGCGTTCAGGGTCTCCTGCAGGCAACCACCGCTCATCGCCCCACCAGAAGTTGACGAGCGACCAATCCACTGCATCGCGCTTGGGGGAACCGTTGATTGCTTCGAGCACTGCCTGGCCCATCGTGCCACCGGTGAGCACGACAGTCGCCTCATCGAATTCAGCAATGATGTGGGGAACTTTGGAGAGAAAACGCTTGGCTACGGCCTTGGCTAGCTCTGGCTTCGTTGAATGGACAATTGCACGCCGCTCATTACTCACTAGTTCTTCGCCTTCGTCGAGGTGTCGATCTCAACACCGGTGATTTCGCTCACTCCGCGACGGACCACGTCACCAAAGAGGCTGTCAGGATCGAGACGCCGCAGCTCCTCCGCCAGGCAGTCACGCAGGTTGCGACGTGGCAGCGAGATGTCGTGAACAGGCTGATCTGGCTGCGTGAGGGTTGCGATGCTCACAATGTTGCGCTCGAGCGTGATGGTACCTGATTTGCGTTCCATGATGACCGCGTGGATACCAGAGGGCACTGGCGAACGGTCAGCCACCTCAAGAGACACTTTTAGCTCGAGTTGCATTTGCAGCCATGCCGCTAGGAGCATCGTCGACGGCGAATCGGCCGCGCCACTAACGGTGACGGCAGTGATCGGCTCGAATGGTGGCTGATCAAGCACTGCCGCGAGTTGCGCGCGCCACAGGGTGAGCCTTGTCCAGGCAAAGTCGGTGTCGCCCGGAACGTAGGTTTTGCACATGCGGTGCATGGCGTCCAGGGGGTTGGCATTGGAGGCGGCATCGGTGATGCGACGCTGAGCTATTCGGCCTAGAGGAGACTCTGAGGCACTGGCAGGCGCCTCACCGGGCCACCAGGCGACGACTGGCGCATCAGGCAACAACAACCCGGTGACGAGACTCTCTTGGTCGAGAGCGGCGTCTCCATGCGCGGTGACGACGATAACCTCGCTCGCGCCGGCATCGCCGCCGACGCGAATCTGTGCATCTACGCGCGATTCTTCCTCGCTGTCGGCTGCTGTACCGCTGGTCGATACCACCAGCACACGCATGGGGTGCTCACGAGATGCGTCATTTGCGGCCTGGATCGCCTCTTCTTCATTGCCAAATTCTGTAGCGATGATGAGAGTCAGCACGCGACCGAGCGCAACGGCGCCGCCTTCCTCGCGGATGCGGACAAGCGCCTTTGAAATCTTGGCTGTGGTGGTGTTCGGCAGATCTACGATCATGGTCGTCTCCAAACTCGTCCGTCGCGCGCCATGAGATCATCGGCAGACTTCGGTCCCCAAGTTCCAGGCCGATACTGCTCGGGTGCTCCCTGCGTTTCCCAGAACTCCTCGATGGGATCGAGAATCTTCCAGCTCAGTTCGACTTCTTCGTGGCGAGGAAACAGGGGAGGATCGCCGAGCAATACATCCAAGATAAGGCGCTCATAGGCTTCCGGGCTTGCCTCAGTGAATGCGTGGCCGTATCCAAAGTCCATGGTGACATCCCGAACGTGCATCTCGGCGCCGGGAACTTTTGAACCGAACCGGATTGTGACGCCCTCATCGGGCTGGACTCGAATAACGAGCGCGTTCTGGCCGAGCGCAGACGTCCGGCTCTCTTCGAAGAGATATTGTGGAGCTCGCTTGAAGACGACAGCGATCTCCGTGACGCGACGACCGAGGCGCTTTCCAGCACGAAGATAGAACGGGACTCCGGCCCAGCGACGGGTGCCGATGTCGAGCCGAATCGCGGCATAGGTTTCCGTCATCGATTCTGGATTCATTCCGTCTTCGTCAAGGAAACCAGCAACCTTTTCGCCACCTTGCCAGCCACCTGCGTACTGCCCACGTGCGGTGTGCTCCGAGAGATTAGAAGGAAGTCGGACCGCTGAAAGAACTTTTTCCTTCTCGGCGCGCAGGTCAGCGGCATCGAAGGATACTGGCTCCTCCATTGCGGTCAGGGCGAGAAGTTGCAGGAGGTGATTCTGGATGACGTCCCGAGCAGCACCGATGCCGTCGTAGTAGCCGGCGCGGCCACCAACCCCGATGTCTTCAGCCATCGTGATCTGCACATGATCGACGTGGTTTGAGTTCCAGAGAGGTTCGTAGAGCTGATTGGCGAAACGCAGCGCCAGAATATTCTGAACGGTCTCTTTGCCGAGGTAATGGTCGATACGAAAAACGCTGTCTGGCGGGAAAACGGATTCCACGACATCGTTGAGTTCGCGGGCGGTCTTCAGGTCGCTACCGAATGGCTTTTCAATTACGACACGGCTCCACTGGCCATCCCGCTGTTCGGCTAGTCCAGAACTGCGAAGTTGTTCGGTAACCTGCGGGAAAGACTTCGGTGGAATCGACAGATAGAACGCATGGTTACCCATGGTTCCGCGTTCCCGGTCGAGGCCCTCCAGCGTTGTCTTGAGCCGTTCAAATGCTGAAGCGTCATCGAACTCGCCCTGCACAAAACGAATTCCCTGTGCAAGTTGCTTCCACACATCCTCATCAAAAGGGGTGCGCGCGTACTGTTTTACAGCATCGTGAACCACCTTTTCGAAATCCTGATCCTCCCAGTCACGTCGGGCGAACCCGACGAGAGCAAAGCCAGGGGGAAGCAGACCCCGATTGGCGAGGTCGTACACAGCCGGCATCAACTTCTTGCGCGACAGGTCGCCTGTGACACCAAAAATAACCAGAGCGCTTGGACCCGCAATGCGGTTAAGCCTGCGGTCAGAACTCAACCGCAACGGGTTAAACTCGGCGCTGATTTCAACGGGGGACATGCTTCTCCTCTGTGTGCAGCACGAAAATGCGGCTGCTATCCGATCGCGTCGAGCAACAGCGGCAGCGAAACCTTGGGATTCGTGACCGTCAGGCTCAATACAGGTCGACCGTGCGCAGCAAGTACGCTGGCGTCGCCCGCAGCCTGCGCGCGGATGAACTGTCCGAAAGTGAATGGACGGTCAGGGATCTGCAAATCGGTCTCTTCGACCGTGATGATCTGAAGGAAGACACCAACAGCAGGTCCGCCCTTGTGGAACTGTCCGGTGGAGTGCAAGAACCGTGGACCCCACCCGAAGGTAACAGGACGCTTAGCTCGCGCTGCGGCGCGCTCACGGATCTCAGCCAACCCTGGGTACGCGATGCGATCGGCATACGCCTGAATTGCCACATATCCATCGTCATCTAGGTAGGAAAGAAGTGAGGAGATAACCCCGGCAAGGTCGCTGCTATCGGCCACGACATCGTCAGTGCCACGAACTTCGATGTCGCCAACCGTGAAGGCGGGGGCCGTTGGCGGAACCGGATTGTCGATAAGTTCTCGAGCGGCGATCTTGGCCGCTTCAACATCTGGCTGGTCAAACGGGTTGATCCCGAGAATACGACCGGCAACCACCGTTGCGTACTCCCAGAGGAGCAGTTGTCCGCCAAGCGAACCCGCAATCTCGATTTCCCCTTCAATGACCTCTTTCGTCTCGTCCCAGTCACGAACCAAACGAACAATTTGCAGGTCGTCAAGCCCTTCAGCGATCTCGGGGGAGTCTGTTTTCAGTACTACCGGAAGGAGTCCTTTTCCCAGTTTGCCCGTTGACTCGGCAATAAGTTGTTCTGCCCAGTCGCCGAAGCCGAGGATGTGGGTGCCGTCAGCGACAATGCCAAGCTTGTCTTTGAGCGGGTCGGTACCCGCGATTGCGGCGCCCAAGATCAGCCCGGGATTGTGGCGCTCATCAACCGCGAGCTCCACCATGACGGCCTCTGCCTCATCGAGGAGCTCGTTGAGGTCGACGCCTGCGAGTCCAGACGGAACAAGACCGAATGCGGTTAGCGCGGAGTAGCGGCCACCGACGTTGGGATCTGCGTTGAATACGCGGTACCCAGCTTCACGAGCGGCGGCATCCATCGGCGAACCTGGATCCGTGACAATAATTATTCGTTCACGCGGGTCGATCCCGGCATCCGTGAAGTACTTCTCGTAAATGCGCTTCTGAGAGTCAGTCTCAAGGGTTGAGCCAGACTTCGACGAAATGACAACCGCAGTAGTCGCTAGGCGATCGCCAAGAGCGCTGAGCACCTGCGCGGGATCGGTGGAGTCGAGAACAGTGAGCTCGACACCATAGGTGCGCGTGATCACTTCTGGGGCGAGTGAAGAACCGCCCATTCCACCGAGAACAAAGTGATTGATTCCATCAGCGCGAAGTTTGTCGCGAAGTGCGTAGATGTCGTCAACGAGCGGGCGACCAACGGAAACTGCCTCAACCCAACCCAGTCGCTTGGCCGACTCTTCTTCGGCCTCTTGGCCCCACAGCGTTGCATCTCCACCGGTTATGCGGCTGGCAACCAGATCGTTGACGAGCTGCGGAACAAGGCGCTCTGCGGCGCGAGCCGCAGCACCAGAGACGGCGAGTTTGACACTCATTTTGCTGCCTCGAGAGCTGCCGAAACTGTGTCGAGCAATTCGTTCCACGAGACGATGAACTTCTCTACGCCCTCCTTTTCAAGGAGCTCAGTGACCTCGTCGTACGAGATGCCCAGAGCAGTCAATGCGTCAAGAGTGATGTTCGCAGCGTCGTAGTTAGCGGTGACCTGTTCGCCGGTGATTACACCGTGATCGAAAGTCGCTTCGAGGGTCTTCTCCGGCATGGTGTTTACTGTCTCGTCGACCGCGAGCTCTGTGACGTACAGAGTGTCTGGCAGGCTCGGGTCTTTCACACCGGTCGATGCCCACAGCGGGCGCTGCTTGTTGGCGCCGGCGGCAATCAGTGCCAGAGCGCGCTCGGTTGAGAAAGCTGCATCGTACAACTGGTACGCGAGGCGAGCGTTTGCAACGCCGGCCTTGCTCTTGAGCGCCTTGGCGTCGTCAGTGCCGATCGCGTCAAGACGCTTGTCAATCTCTGTGTCGACACGCGACACAAAGAACGAAGCGACCGAGTGGATCTTCGAAAGGTCGTGGCCTGCGGCCTTCGCCTTCTCAAGTCCGGCCAGGTACGCCTCGATAACGTCGCGGTGGCGAGCGAGGCTGAAAATGAGGGTGACGTTGACGCTGATTCCCGCAGCAATCGTCTCAGTAATCGCCTCAAGTCCCTCAACCGTCGCGGGGATCTTGATCATTGCGTTCTCGCGGCCAACCTTTGCCCACAACTGCTGTGCCTGAGCAATGGTGCCTGCGGCATCGTGCGCGAGCCCAGGCTCAACCTCAATCGACACCCGGCCATCACGGCCGCCAGTCGCATCGTAGACGGGGCGGAAAATGTCGCTAGCGGCAGCAACATCGTCGGTAGTGATCTCGAATACTGCTTCAGTAACTGTCTTACCTTCAGCGGCAAGAGCGGCAACCTGCTCGTCGTATGCCTCGCCCTTGGCCAACGCCGAAGCGAAGATCGTTGGGTTAGTCGTTACGCCTACGATATTGCGCGACTCGATAAGCGACTCAAGGCCGCCCGAGTTGATGCGCTCGCGCGACAGATCGTCAAGCCAGATGCTCACTCCGAGATTGGAGAGTGCGGTGGTGGGGGTTTCGTTAGTCATTATTGTCTCCTTTTTCGGAATGCCTAGACGGCATCCAAAGAATCGCGTGCTGCGGCCACTACGGCCTCGGTGGTGATGCCAAACTCACGGAACAGAGTTTTGTAGTCAGCTGATGCGCCAAAGTGATCGATCGAGATGCTGCGACCTGCGTCGCCGACATACTCGCGCCATCCAGTGGCGACTCCGGCTTCGACCGATACGCGTGCACGCACAGTAGAAGGCAATACCGACTCGCGGTATTCCGCTGACTGCTCGGCGAACCATTCGAGGCTCGGTGCCGAAACAACGCGTGCGTTGATGCCGTCGGCCTTGAGGGTCTCGCGTGCTTCGACAGCAAGCTGAACTTCAGAGCCGGTGGCGATCAGGATGACGTCTGGAGTTCCGTTAGGTGCCTCCGCAAGCACATATGCGCCACGAGCAACGTTGGATGCCGAAGCGAAGGTCTCACCGCTGGCGTCGCCCTCACCGCGCTCAAATACCGGAATATTCTGGCGGGTAAGTGCGATACCAGCTGGGCCGTTGCGGCGCTCAAGGATCGTCTTCCATGCCCACGCCGTCTCGTTTGCATCGGCGGGACGCACAACATCGAGACCCGGGATCATGCGCAGGCTCGCGAGTTGTTCAATCGGCTGGTGGGTGGGACCGTCTTCGCCAAGCGCGATCGAGTCATGAGTCCACACGAAGATCGACGGAACGGCCATGAGCGCAGCCAATCGCACTGCTGGGCGCATGTAGTCGCTGAAGATCAGGAACGTACCGCCGAATGCGCGGGTGTTACCGTGCAAGACGATTCCGTTGATGATCGCGCCCATTGCGTGTTCGCGGATGCCGAAGTGCAGCACGCGGCCGTACTCGTTTCCTTTCCACTCTCCAGTGGAGTGCTCGCTCGGGATGAACGACTTTCCCCCGGCGATAGTGGTGAGGTTTGACTCTGCGAGGTCTGACGAGCCGCCCCACAGCTCTGGCATTACCGCCCCAAGAGCGCCGAGCACCTTGCCGCTTGCTGCGCGAGTCGATACGTCTTTGCCAGCTTCGAACTGGGGGAGTGCCTCGCTTATTCCTTCCGGAAGCTCGCCGGCAAGAACTCGGTTGAGCAGCTTTTTGCGCTCAGGATTTGCCCTGGCCCATTTGTCAAAGGTTTCGGTCCAGTCAGCACGCTCTTGCTTGCCGCGCTCGACAGCCAGACGCGTGTGAGCAATCACGTCATCGTCAACGACAAAGCTCTTCTCGGGGTCGAAGCCCAGTGCCTTCTTGGTGCCGGCAAGCTCCTCTGCGCCGAGGGCCGATCCGTGGATCTTTCCCGTGTTCTGCTTACTGGGCGCAGGCCACCCAATGATGGTGCGCAGGATGATCAAGGATGGCTGATCGGTGACGGCTTTGGCCGCTTCGATCGCGGCATTGAGGGCTTCGACGTCTTCGACGTATTCGCCAGTCTTCTTCCAGTCAACAACCTGAACGTGCCAGTTGTAGGCCTCGTATCGCATGTTCACGTCTTCGGTGAAGGCGATATTGGTATCGTCTTCGATCGAAATCTGGTTGCTGTCATAAATAGCAATGAGGTTGCCAAGCTTCTGGTGACCCGCGAGCGACGACGCTTCAGAAGATACGCCCTCTTGCAGGTCGCCGTCTCCGGCGATGACGTAGACGAAGTGATCGAAGGGGCTTTGCCCTGCTTCGGTCTCGGGGTCGAAGAGTCCGCGCTCAAAACGAGCGGCGTAAGCGAAACCGACTGACGATGCAATGCCCTGGCCGAGGGGACCAGTCGTGATCTCGACGCCCTTGGTGTGGCCATACTCGGGGTGACCTGGTGTGAGCGAGCCCCAGGTGCGAAGCGCCTTGAGGTCATCGAGCTCGAGGCCGTAGCCTCCGAGGTAGAGTTGAACGTACTGAGTAAGCGAGCTGTGACCGACCGAGAGGATAAAACGGTCGCGTCCCAACCATTGATCATCGCTTGGATCGCGACGCATCACCTTCTGAAAGAGCAAATAGGCGGCAGGCGCCAAACTCATCGCGGTACCGGGATGCCCGTTACCTACCTTCTCAACAGCATCAGCCGCAAGAATTCGAGCGGTATCTACCGCTTTGTTGTCGATGTGATCCCATTGAAAAGCTGCCACGAGAATAATGACCCTTCTGCAAGCGAAGTGCCTGACCGCGAACGATCGGGGCACATGAACAGCCCGCCACGCGACATCATTGGCTCGCTCAGTGGATTGACCCAGCTGCGTAAACGCGGTGCGTGGGCGTGGCCACCGAGAGGCGGGCAACCCAAGTATAGGGAACCGAGCAGGTGAACGCCGCCTTGCTACGTTCACGGTCAGCGCAATTTCTCCAGCGGCTTAGAATCGTAGGTATGGATGTCACTCTAGAAGCCCGAACGCAGCACGAACGCATCGGCATCCTCCGTAAGACTCTTGCCTATGTGGCGCTCACGAAGCCGCGGGTGATCGAACTCTTGCTCGTGACGACTGTGCCGGTCATGGTGCTTGCCGCAAACGGCATCCCGAACCTGTGGCTTGTACTAGCGACTCTCGTTGGCGGAATTCTCAGTGCATCGTCAGCAAACGCATTCAACTGCTACATCGACCGCGATATTGATCGGGTGATGGCCCGGACTAAGAACCGTCCACTGGTCACGGGGGAGTTGACCGACAGGGAAGCACTCGTGTTCGCGTGGGTCACGGGCGTCGGCTCCGTTGTGTGGCTTGGAGTGCTGACGAACTGGCTCGCCGCAGGCTTGTCACTGTTCGCGATTCTCTTCTATGTTTTCGTATACACACTGCTGCTGAAGCGCCGCACGCCGCAGAACATTATCTGGGGCGGAATCGCAGGCTGCATGCCGGTTCTCATCGGATGGGCAGCTGTTACTGGCGATCTGTCGTGGGCGTCACTCGTGCTCTTCGCCGTCGTATTTCTTTGGACGCCCCCGCACTATTGGCCGTTGTCAATGAAGTACCGGGCCGAGTATCAGTCGGTCGGCGTGCCGATGCTCGCAGTAGTGCGCGGCCGCGCTGCTGTCGGACTTCAGGTCATCCTGTATGCGTGGGCAACGGTGGTCTGCTCATTGCTTCTCGTGCCGGTAGCCGACATGGGCATCGTCTACACGGTGGTTGCTGCCGGCAGTGGTGCGTGGTTCATTGTCGAGTCGCACCGCCTGTACTCAACGGCGATTCGCCACGGCGAGGTTAAGGCCATGCGCGTCTTCCACAGCTCGATCAGTTACCTGACACTCGTGTTTCTCGCAGTGGGTATCGACCCGCTGCTTCCGTTCTAAGATCATCTCGGTAACTAGCGGGTAGCCAACGCTGCGTCAGGGGTGATCGATTCATCCTGCTGAGCCGAAGTCGAACGCAGCGACAGCACGACAACGGTCATCATCGCTGCAATTCCGCAGGCAATGATCATGTGGCTGCCAACCAACACAATCGGCAGACCACTCCGGGACTGAATAATGCCAATGAGCGCTTGAATAGCCTCAAGAGCCAGCAGCAGTACGGCAAAATCCATGATGCGGCGATGGCCGTTAATGGCGAGCACGATCACGAGCAGCAGTGTCGAGGCAATGAGTGCGTACCCTGGCCAGCTATGAACGTGCTGCAGGATGCTGGCATCTAGGCCATTGCGTGCGGAGCCGTCATCGCCAGCGTGCGGACCAGCCCCTGTAGTAAGGATTCCGGCGATCACGGTCACGGCGACGAGCAAACTGGTGACGTGCGTGAGAATCGCGATCGGGCGCGACACGGTCACCTGCTCGCCTCGGGGTCCCACCCACACCCGGTAAACGAGCGCGGCGCTTACCGCGACGAGAATTGTCGAGATTGCAAAATGTACGCCGACGACGCTCGGGTCGAGCTGAACACGCACGGAGAGACCACCAATTAGCCCCTGAAGCACAGTGCCGCCGAGGATGACGAGCGCCAGAGTCATCAGGTCTCGGCGTTCACGCCGAAGACGGATGAGCATCAGCACCATCAGAATTGCGACAAACCCCACGACGATCGACAACAAGCGGTTGCCGAATTCGATCGCGCCGTGCAAACCCATCTCAGGGGTTGCAATGAGCGAAGCGTCTGTACACAGTGGCCAGGTCGGGCATCCGAGGCCTGAACCGGTGAGACGAACTGCTCCGCCGGTGGCGACGATGAGAATCTGAATCACGAGAGAAGTCACTGCAAAAAAACGCACACGCGTGCTTACAGACTGGGGCAATCGTGCGATGACGGCATTCACGGCCGTACCTCCTGTTATTTCGGGCTTCTGCCTGTAGAATGGATTGCGTTCAGGAACACAGCCCACGCCGGGAAGTCAATGATGACAGCGAGGTAATGCCTTGCTTGTCCTGTTTCAGTCTAAGTTCGCCCGCATAGTGTTTTTTCACAGTGCACGCGTACCTCACGAAATATTCCCGGCAATGTGCTGTGCGAGGGAATGCCAACGCAGCCACCTTGGTTGATAGGGGCAAGAAAAGAGGTACCAATGTCCGACGTGCTGATTGATCGTCCGGAACTCAACGGCTTAGGCCAGTACGAGTTCGGCTGGGCCGACTCCGACGTTGCAGGAGCCTCTGCACGACGAGGCATCAACGAAGAAGTCGTCCGCGACATCTCAACGCTGAAGAACGAGCCAGAATCGATGCTGAAGAAGCGTCTAAAAGGTCTCGAGCTCTTCGGCCGCAAACCGATGCCGAAATGGGGTGCAGACCTCTCGGGAATCGACTTCGACAACATCAAATATTTTGTCCGTTCCACGGAGAAGCAAGCGCAGACGTGGGAAGACCTTCCCGCAGACATTCGGGACACCTACGAAAAACTGGGTATTCCCGAGGCAGAGCGCAATCGTCTCGTCTCCGGCGTAGCCGCACAGTACGAGTCTGAAGTCGTCTTCCACTCCATCAATGCTGAACTCGAAGCCAAGGGTGTCATCTTCATGGACACCGATACTGCTTTGCGCGAGCACCCGGAGTTCTTTGACGAGTACTTTGGCGCAGTCATTCCTGCTGGCGACAACAAGTTCGCGGCGTTGAACACTGCCGTGTGGTCGGGGGGCTCTTTCGTTTACGTTCCTAAGGGCGTCCATGTCGAGATTCCGTTGCAGGCTTACTTCCGCATCAACACTGAAAACATGGGGCAGTTTGAACGCACCCTGATCATTGCTGACGAGGGTTCTTATGTTCACTACATTGAGGGTTGCACGGCTCCGATTTACAAGTCGGACTCGCTTCACTCTGCGGTAGTCGAAATCATCGTGAAAAAGAACGCTCGCGTTCGGTACACGACAATTCAGAACTGGTCGAACAACGTCTACAACCTCGTTACCAAGCGCGCGATCGCACATGAAGGTGCAACTATGGAGTGGATCGATGGAAACATCGGCTCCAAGGTCACCATGAAGTACCCGTCGATCTACCTCGTCGGCGAGCACGCAAAGGGCGAAACGCTTTCGGTTGCTTTCGCTGGCCCTGGTCAGCACCAAGATGCCGGCGCGAAAATGATCCACATGGCGCCGTACACGACGTCCTCGATTGTCTCGAAGTCGGTAGCTCGTGGTGGTGGTCGTGCAGGCTACCGCGGTGAAGTTCGCGTGGATGAGAAAGCTCATCACTCCGCCAACACAGTGCGTTGCGACGCGCTCTTGGTCGATACCATCTCTCGATCTGACACGTATCCGGCAATCGACATCCGAGTGGATGACGTTCAGCTTGGCCATGAAGCGACCGTATCCAAAGTGAGCGCCGAGCAACTCTTTTACCTGCAGTCTCGCGGGATGCAGGAAGACGAAGCGATGGCGATGATCGTTCGAGGATTTATCGAGCCCATCGCGCGCGAACTGCCCATGGAGTACGCCTTCGAACTCAATAAGCTCATCGAACTGAGCATGGAAGGATCCGTCGGCTAAATGACCATCGTTACACCAGAACAACATGGATTCAAAGCTCACAGCGATGGTGGATGGGACGCGAACGAAAAAGGTTTCGTTCCCGTTCAGACGCGCTCAGCGCGCCCCAAATCTTTTGAGCACGCCGACTTCGCTCCGGTAACCGGAATAGAAGCTGACTGGAAGCTCACGCCAGTAAAGCTCATCAAGCCTTTGCTTGATGATGCCCTCGACGGCGCGCACTATCCATTCGAAGCGAACGCGCCTGATGGCGTTGTCGTTGAATGGGTCGCCAGGGATGACAAGCGAATTGCCACTGCCGGTGCTCCTGAAGAGCGAGCATCCGCAAATGCGTGGTCAAGTTTCGAGCAGGCACTAGCGATCACCGTGACAAGCGAAGAACACGTAACACTGCGCTTGACTCGCACGGAACTCGGGAGTGCAGCGCGAGCAGCGCACACCGTGATCACAGCGCGACCGCACAGCAACAGCACGGTCATCATCGACTCGGCTGGTCAAGCCCTACTCAGCGAGAATGTTGAAGTCGTCGTAGAAGAGGGCGCAACGCTCAACTTTGTCAACGTTCACGACTGGGACGAGGAGGCGATCCACCTCGCTAGCCACTTCGCTCAGGTTGGCCGCGACGCACACCTCAAACACACGATTGTGTCGCTTGGCGGAAAAGTTGTTCGAGTCAATCCATCGGTGCACCTCTCGGGAGAAGGCTCGGATTGCGACCTTAACGGCCTCTATTTTGCTGACAAGGGTCAGCACCTCGAACAGCGCGTCTACATGCACCACAAGGCGGCGCATACGCGCGGCCGCGTGAACTACAAGGGCGCGCTGCAAGGCGAAGGAGCGCGCACTGTTTGGGTTGGCGATGTTCTGATCGGCCGTGAAGGTGCTGGCACCGACAGCTACGAACAGAACCGCAACCTGGTGCTCACTGAAGGCACTCGCGCGGATTCGATTCCGAACCTCGAAATCGAGACCGGTGATATCCAAGGTGCCGGCCACGCAAGCGCAACTGGTCGTTTCGACGATGAACAGCTCTTCTACCTGCAGGCTCGGGGAATTTCTGAAGTAGAAGCTCGACGCCTCGTTGTCATCGGCTTTCTCGCAGAAATTGTGCAGAAGGTCGGCGACGAGCAGTTGGAGACTCGCCTCACGGCAGCGATAGAAGCTGAGTTGGAAGGAACCCTCTCGTGACTGCTCAGCGTGTCTGCGCGGTCGACGAGCTGGAGCCAAACAAGGCGTATCGGGTCGAGCTAGATGGCACTGCAATTGCGATTGTGAAAGATTCAGCCGGAAAGGTGCACGCTATTGGCGATACCTGCACCCACGGTGAAATCTCTCTCGCCGAGGGTTTTGTTGAAGACGGAGCGATCGAGTGCTGGGCACACGGCTCGCTGTTCTCGCTCGACACCGGAAAGCCATTGAGCTTGCCCGCCTATGAACCTGTACCGGTCTTTGTAGTGAAGATCGACGACGACGGCGGGGTTCTCATCGACCCCGAGCTCACTGTCGCCATCGAGGGCTAAACGCCCTCCTCACGAGACCATTAAGGAAAGAAACACATGTCAGTACTCCAAGTCAAAGACTTACACGTCAGCGTTGAAACCGAGCAAGGAACCAAGCACATCCTTAAGGGTGTCAACCTCACTATCAAGCAGGGCGAGATCCACGCGATCATGGGTCCAAACGGCTCAGGTAAGTCGACGCTCGCCTACACAATCGCTGGCCACCCCAAATACCACGTCGAGAGCGGATCGGTAACGCTAGACGGCGAAGAAGTGCTCGACATGAGCATTGATGCGCGTGCCCGTGCTGGACTTTTCTTGGCCATGCAGTACCCGGTTGAAATCCCCGGGGTCAAAGTTGCCGACTTCCTTCGCACGGCAAAGACCGCGCTGAGTGGCGAGGCGCCCGCGCTCCGCCCGTGGATCAAAGAGGTCAACTCCTCGATGAAGGCACTGCGCATGGATAAAGCTTTCTCTGACCGCAATGTGAACGAGGGTTTCTCTGGCGGCGAGAAGAAGCGCAACGAGATCTTGCAGCTTGAACTTCTCAAGCCACGATTCGCGATTCTGGACGAGACCGACTCAGGACTCGACGTTGACGCGCTCAAGATCGTCTCTGAGGGTGTTAACCGCGCTCAAGAGTCGACCGGTCTTGGCTTGCTATTGATCACTCACTACACCCGCATCCTCCGGTACATCAAGCCGGATTTCGTGCACGTCTTCGTCGATGGCCGCGTCGCTGAACAGGGCGGTCCTGAGCTTGCAGATCGCCTAGAGAACGAAGGCTATGATCGATTTTTGACCGACACGAGCGTAGTCTAAGCGTATGTCTACAGTTTTGGCTCCCGCGCTCTTCGACGAGGTTGAAGAGGCGCTAAAAGACGTAGTGGACCCTGAACTTGGCGTCAACATTGTCGATCTCGGCCTGATCTATGATCTGAGCTGGGATCCCGAGAACAATGCGCTCATCATCAGCATGACGCTCACTTCGGCAGGATGTCCATTGACTGATGTCATTGAAGAGCAGATCGCACAGTCTCTCGACGATGTTGTTCAAGCATTCCGCATCAACTGGGTGTGGATGCCGCCGTGGGGACCTGAGAAGATCACGGATGATGGTCGCGACATGATGCGTGCCCTGGGGTTCTCAATCTAGTTAGCGTTCTCGTGTAGCGAGAAGCCGTCGCGATACCGTGCGCCAAAACACGAGCGACGAACACTCCGGATTGTGTAGATCTTCGACTGCACTGCACTGCACTGCCAACGCTAGGAAGTAGACTAGTTGGTTGGTGCTGTCGCCTGTGAACCCCTACCCCAAAGATTTGGATGTTTTGCCGTGCTTGCTGTGCATGATCTCGAGTTGCGCGTTGGCGCACGCATGCTGATGCAGGGCGTCAATTTCAGAGTAGATCACGGCGACAAAATCGGCTTGGTCGGGCGGAACGGTGCGGGCAAGACAACTCTCACCAAGACGCTAGCTGGCGAGCTGGAGTCCACCGGCGGCTCAATCGAGCGCACCGGTGAAATCGGCTACCTGCCTCAGGATCCCCGCTCAGGGAATCCAGAAGACCTTGCACGCACGCGAATTCTCGACGCGCGTGGTTTGGGCAGTATCGTCCTGAAAATGCGTCAAGCTCAAGACGAGATGGGCAGCAGCGATCCCGAAGTCAGCGGTGCCGCCATGGACCGCTACGGCAAACTGGACGATCGATTCCTTTCATTGGGTGGCTATGCTGCCGAAGCGGAAGCGGCATCAATCGCAAGCAATCTCAGCCTTCCCGACCGAATCCTCGACCAGCAGTTGTCGACGCTTTCGGGCGGCCAGCGACGACGGATCGAGCTCGCTCGCATTCTGTTCTCGGGCGCAGACACGATGCTCCTCGACGAACCGACCAACCACCTCGATGCCGACTCGGTTGTGTGGCTCCGCGAGTTCCTCAAAAACTTCAGTGGCGGTCTGATTGTGATCAGCCACGATGTTGAGCTTGTCGAAGACACCGTAAACAAGGTTTTCTATCTGGATGCCAACCGCCAGCAGATCGACCAGTACAACATGGGCTGGAAGCACTACCTGCGCCAGCGCCAGTCTGATGAAGAGCGCCGCAAGAAGGAGCGTGCTAACGCCGAGAAGAAGGCAAGCACGCTGCAAGCCCAGGCAGCAAAGTTCGGCGCCAAGGCGTCCAAGGCTGCCTCTGCTCATCAGATGGTTGCTCGAGCAGAGAAGCTGCTTGCCGGCCTTGATGACGTGCGCGCCAACGATCGAGTTGCAGCGCTTCGCTTCCCAGAGCCAGCTCCGTGCGGACGAACACCGCTCATGGGCTTCAACCTCAGCAAGAGCTATGGATCGCTAGAGATCTTTGCTTCGGTAGATCTCGCGATCGACCGCGGATCGAAGGTAGTGATCCTAGGGTTCAACGGTGCGGGAAAGACCACGCTGCTGCGCATGCTCGCCGGGGTCGACGAGCCCGATACCGGACATATCGAACCCGGGCACGGGCTCCGCATTGGTTATTACGCTCAGGAACACGAGACGATCGACGTCAAACGTTCCGTACTCGAGAACATGGTGTCGTCGTCGCCCAATATCACTGAGATGGAAGCGCGACGCGTTCTCGGTTCGTTCCTGTTTAGCGGCGATGACGCAACAAAGCTTGCTGGCGTTCTCTCCGGTGGAGAAAAGACCCGACTCGCTCTCGCAATGATCGTCGTCAGCGGCGCCAACGTGTTGCTTCTCGATGAGCCCACAAACAACCTTGACCCCGCGAGCCGTGAAGAGATCCTCGGCGCACTCTCCAATTACAAGGGTGCCGTTGTACTCGTAAGCCACGATGAGGGCGCTGTCGAAGCCCTTAACCCCGAACGAGTCCTCATTTTACCTGACGGCATTGAGGATCACTGGAACAAGGACTACGCAGACCTCATTTCCTTGGCCTAACTCGCGGGTAGCGGCGCCAGCAACTGATCGGGCTCAAGACCTACGCGTCGAGAATCGCGTCTTCGATCTCTGCATCAGTGGGGCCACGATCCTCTACTTTTTGTTTGCGCTTTTCAGCGCGCTCTCGCTCAGCAGGATCCGCTTCGTTGATAAGTCGGTACTCCTGACGAACTGCCCAGCCAAGTCCAATGAAGGCTAGGACGCCGAACGCTACCCACTGGAACGCGTAGGACAAGTGTGCGCCTTCATCGAGAAGCGGTTGTGGGTAGGCGAGTGGCATATCGGCGACGCTGGGAGACTCGGATGCCAATAGCCCGTATCCACCGATATAGGTGGGTTTGTCAACAAGATCGGCAACTGTTGGCAAATGGATTGTAGCTACCTGGCCGTCTGGTGCTGACCGCCCTTGAACCGTCGGCTCGCCCGGCTTGAGACGCAGCACAATCTCGACGCGCCCTGTTGGGGGAGCGGGCACAGCATCCGGAGAATCTTGGGCATTGCCCGCGGGCACCCAGCCGCGATCGACCACGATCACACGACCGCTCTCAAGTTCAAACGGCACAAGAATCTCGAATCCCGGCTGCCCAGAGTACGGTCGGCCACGAACCAACAGCTGCTCAGATTCCAGATACTCACCGCTGACGGCTACTGACATCCACTTATTGTCGATATCAAACTCGGTGAGCTCTGGCATAACCTTCTCGAGTTGCCGGGGTGCGGCGTCCCAGTTTGCGCTGACACGAGCCACTTCCGCGGCGGCTTCCCCGCGGCGATCAAACTGCCACTGTGAGAGAAACACGCAACCGATTGCGAACGCGATAACTAGGGCCAAATATCCGAACCAGCGTTGAGAGAAGGCGAAGCGCCACTTTTTCATTGGGCGGCACCGTCGGGCACGACAGTGGCGGGATGTGCAAGATCGCTGACGACTACAGGAAAGCCTCGCGAGCTGAGGTACTCATTGAGGTAGTCGACATGTTCGTTGCACGCCAGCCAAATTTTTACGCGATCAAGGCCATGGATGCGCGGATTGCGCCAATTGACGTTCCATTCGGCGTCTAGTGGGCACCCTGCTCTGGAGCACTGCGACGTTGCCGGGCCGTTCTCACCGATCACCGAGCTGCCTCATCAGGAGCGCGAGGAATATGTGCCGAACTGGCAGGCTCTAAGGCGAATTGACCTGGAACATCGATCGTGCCGGTTCGTCGCGTGTGGACGTTTGCAAGCACAACGGCGACATACGGCAACACGACCGCGCCCAAGATGGGCAGCACTAGCCACCATCCGCTCACGAAGACGCAGAGGATTACACAGACGACTCTGATCCCCATAGCAATCGAGTAGTTGACCACGCGCCGTCGGCGCTCGTCATCGGGTCGCTCGGGAAGCGAAGTTATCGACTCAGGACTGTTCATGGGCTTTCTTAGGTTGCCGAGGAAGGTACCCCTAAGCCTACGCCGCTGTTCGCGACTATATGCTGGGAACTATGAGCAGCACAGCACCTGAATCACGAGTCGTTCTTGTCACCGGAGGCAACCGCGGCATTGGCCGGGCAATTGCCGAAGAGTTTGTAGCTCAGGGGCACCAAGTTGCCGTCACCGCTCGCTCTGGCACGGGCCCCGAGGGCACCCTCACGGTAGTTGCCGACGTAACTGATGCTGCCAGCATTGATGCAGCATTCACCGAGATAGAGTCCAAACTCGGCCCCGTCGAAGTCGTTGTGGCTAACGCCGGAATTACGCGCGACATGCTGCTCATGCGAATGAGCGACGACGATTTCACTCAGGTGATCGATACCAACCTTTCCGGCGCCTTTCGTGTCGTCAAGCGTGCATCTAAAGGGATGATGAAGGCGCGCTTTGGGCGCATCATCCTCGTTTCGAGTGTCGTCGGACTTCTCGGTTCCGCTGGCCAAGTCAACTATTCGGCCTCCAAGAGCGGCCTCATTGGTCTCGCTCGCTCGCTGACTCGCGAGCTGGGAAGCCGCGGCATCACCGCAAATGTTGTGGCTCCTGGGTTTATCGAAACTGACATGACGGCCGCGCTGCCGACTGAGCAGCAGGATGCGTACCTCAAGCAGATTCCGGCAAGTCGCTTTGCGCAGCCACAAGAGGTCGCGAAAGCAATCGCATGGTTGGCGAGCGATGACGCGGCGTATATCTCTGGCGCCGTGATCCCGGTCGATGGCGGCCTCGGGATGGGTCACTAGCCCCAAGCTTCGCCGACGCGACGGCCAACTAGCCGCGAAGCCCCAGCAGGGGCAAGAGCGCGCTCAAATCTCGCGAATCAATGTGCACGTCGACATTGGCACGCACAATCGGTTTCGCCGTAATCCCGACGGAGAGCGCCGCAGCCTTCATCATGAGCAAATCGTTGGCACCGTCGCCGACGGCGATCGTGGCCGATAGGGGAGTGCCTGAGTCCTTGGCCCATTCGTGCAGCGCATTCGCCTTGGCCTGGGCGTCAATGACCGGCCCAATGACTTTTCCAGTGAGCCTGCCATCGATTACTTCGAGACGGTTGGCGCGGGCATAGCTCAGTCCAAGCGTGCGGGCGACAGGATCCAAGAGCTCATGAAACCCGCCGGAGACAGCAGCCACTAGACCGCCGGCAGCGACGACCGCAGCAATCATCTCCTCGGCCCCATGCGTCACCTGGATGTCGCGTCCGCTCTCAGCGAGCACAGACTCAGGAAGTCCTGCCAGGGTGGCGACTCGTGCCCGCAAGCTCTGCTCAAAGTCGAGTTCGCCGTTCATCGCTCGCGTAGTGATCTCGGTTACCTCTGGTTCGGAACCAGCATGGGCGGCGAGCAGCTCAATTACTTCGTTCTCGATCAAAGTGGAATCTACATCGAGAATGACGAGAAATTTTGCCAAGAGATTGGGCCTTTCGTGCGACAGCTGTGGTCGTG
This sequence comes from Rhodoglobus aureus, assembly GCF_039527955.1. Lineage (NCBI taxonomy): Bacteria > Bacillati > Actinomycetota > Actinomycetes > Micrococcales > Microbacteriaceae > Rhodoglobus > Rhodoglobus aureus. The sequence goes on from NZ_BAAAKW010000030.1 coordinate 121,277, forward strand.
GATAGTCGGAACCGCACGACACCGAGTGCCAGACTATCGGGATCACTCGAGTGGCTTACACGCGCGATCGTCTGAGCGAATAGGATAGGTGATCATGGCTAGTGTCCTCTCTTTTTCTGACGTATCCGTTACTCGCAACGGCACCACGATCCTCGACTCGATTTCTTGGAGCGCCGAGGCATCCGATCGGTGGGTGATTTTGGGTCCCAACGGTGCAGGCAAGACAACGCTGCTGCAGTTGGCTGCCGCACAGATCCACCCCAGCTCGGGAAAAGTCGTTGTGCTCGAGAGCACCCTCGGTTCTGCTGATGTGTTCGATGTCCGACCGAGAATCGGGTTCGCGTCCACGGCGCTCGCCCGTCGTGTGCCCAATAGCGAGCGTGTAATCGACGTTGTTCTTACCGCCGCATACTCAGTCACTGGTCGCTGGAACGAGCAATACGAGAAGGTAGACCTCCGTCGCGCCCGTCGCGTTCTTGCAGAGTGGAGCCTCTCGCACTTAGAGGACCGCCGCTTTGGTGATCTCAGCGATGGTGAGCAGAAGCGAGTTCAGATTGCTCGCTCGGTAATGACTGATCCAGAGCTGTTGTTGCTCGACGAGCCTGCCGCGAGCCTAGACCTCGGTGCACGCGAAGAGCTCGTTCAGCTATTGAGCGGTTATGCGAAGGCCGAAAGCGCGCCTGCGATCGTCATGGTTACTCACCACGTTGAAGAAATTCCTCAGGGATTTACCCACGCGCTGATTATTACCGACGGCACAGTGCATAGCGCCGGTAAGATCGACGATGTCGTTACGTCAGAGAACTTGAGTGCCGCTTTTGGACTCGAGCTCATCATCACGAAAGACGCCGGCCGCTACACCGCACGAGCTGCCTAAACCTCTGATAGGCTTGTGTGTCGGTCCGCGTGACCGCCTACGTCTTTTTTTAATCCAGAACCCAGGGAAATCCAATGAAGTCCGAGACCCACCCCACATACATGCCCATCGTTTTTCGCGACCTCGCGTCGGGCTCCACGTTCCTCACTCGCTCAACTGTGACGAGCGAGAAGACGATCGAGTGGGAAGACGGCACCACCTACCCGGTGATTGACGTCGAGATCTCCTCCGAGTCGCACCCGTTCTACACGGGTAAGCAGCGCATCATGGACTCCGCAGGCCGTGTCGAGAAGTTCAAGAACCGTTACAAGGGCTTCGGCAACTAGTAACACCCAGATTTCACTGAAGGCGACCGATAATCGGTCGCCTTCAGTCGTTAACAGAAGGATTCGAGCAGAGCGCGCACTTCATACGCCCTGCCACGGTCGCCGGTTCTGTTGTGCGAGCACAGCTGTGCTCGCTACTGCCGTGCGCGCTACTGCTGCGGGAAGGAACGAACCGGCCACTCACCGTTGGCGACAAAACTGTGATCGCCCTTTGACGAACGCATGTAATCCTGAAAACTGGCAGCCTGATCGGCATACCACTGGCGCTGACGATCGTGGAGCTCTGAGAACGGGATGCTCAGCTCGTCGGTGAACTTCACGAGTAGCGCTTGAGCGACGCGAGCAGCCGCGATCGCATCCGAGCCAGCATCATGAGCGTCATCAAGCGAAACACCGTACAGCCCTGATGTCACCTCAAGGGTGCGTTTTCCGCGACGGTAGCGATCTACTGCTTTATCGATCACGAGAGGATCGATAACGACGTACGGTTCGAGAAGAGAATCGATCGAATAGCGTCGGCACTCTCGGTCGAGCAACGAAAGATCATAGGGAGCGTTGTACACGACGAGGGGGATACCCAGGGCGCACGTGACTTTGAGGGTTTGCGCGATTTCGGCAACAACGATCGCAGCCTCACGACCCTCAGCACGAGCCCGTTCGGTCGAAATTCCGTGAATTGCGGCAGCGCCTTCCGGAATTTCCACCCCCGGATCTGCCAGCCAATCCCACCGCGAGATTACGACGCCAGCGGAATCGACAATCGCAATACACGCTGAAACGATTCGACTCGTTTCAACGTCGACGCCGGTGGTCTCAAGATCGAAAGTGGCTAAAGTGCCCGAGTTGCTCATGAACTCAGCGTAGGCGGACGCACCGACAGCAGGAACGCGGCTCGCGGAGATCTAACCGCGAAGCCCCATTGTCGACGGCGCGGATGCCAGCAACACAGCGACGACTGCCTACAATTGTGTGAATGAGACCCGCATCGCCGTACGGAGCACTGCTCGACCAGAATCCGGCGAGGCACTCCACTATCGACGTGCTCGGCGCACCCACGCACTACTGGGAGTACGGACCTGCCGATGCCGAGACTGTGCTCGTGCTTGTGCACGGGTTTCGGGGAGACCACCACGGTCTGGATGCTGTGTGCGCGCATATTCGCGGCATCCGCATCGTTAGTCCAGATATCCCCGGTTTTGGTGAGTCCGCACCGCTCAATGGCCACGCCCACGACATCACTGGTTACGCAATGTGGTTGGAAGCATTCGTCGGCTCGCTGGGGCTCAGCGGGCGCGCCGTACTTCTTGGGCATTCCTTCGGCTCAATCGTCGTAGCGGCAGCCATCGCTCGTGGGCTGGCTACTCCGCAACTTATCTTGGTGAATCCCATCGCCGCACCGGCACTCGCCGGGCCCAACGCGGTCTTGAGCAAGATCACCCTCGGGTTCTATCGACTCGCGCGAGCGCTCCCGCACGCGCTCGGTGCACCACTTCTCAGCAATTGGCTTGTCGTACGCGTGATGAGTCTTGCAATGGTCAAAACTCGTGACCGTGAACTTCGCCGTTGGGTTCACCAGCAGCATCACGCCCACTTCAGCAGCTACGCAAACCGCGACAGTTTACTCGAGGGATTTGAAGCATCCATCGGCTCAGACGTGAGCATGTTCGCCGAACAGCTTTCGATGCCGACCTTGCTGATTGGAGCACGACAGGATCCGATCAGCCCGGTGCCTGCGCAGGAGCGGCTCGCGACGTTGATTCCGGATGCACGACTCGAACTTTTCGACAATGTCGGCCACCTCATCCACTATGAATGGCCGCGCGAAGCAGCCGAGCTAATTGTTGCGTTCCTCAACTCAGGAACAGTTGCGGAGACCACCACATGAAAATATTCTTCGATTGCCGCTACACGCGCATAGGCAGACACGATGGAATCAGTCGCTACGGCTCACGGCTCGTAGAAGAACTGAGCAAGTTGCATCCAGTGACCATGTTGATTTCTGATAAGCGTCAACTGGAGCTGTTGCCCGATCTTCCGTGGGAACTCGTGAGTTCACCAACCGGCGTGGGCGAGCCCTTTGTGGCCCTTCAGGTCAACAAGCTCAACCCCGACGTCGTATTTACTCCGATGCAAACCATGGGACCGTTCTGGCGCAAGTACACACTGGTCACTACCGTGCACGATTTGATCTATTACAAGCACCCCACACCGCCACACAACTTGCCCTGGCCGGTTCGAGTGATGTGGCGCGTTTACCACCTCACCTGGGCGTTCCAGCGGGCACTTCTCAATCGGGCGGATGCTCACGTTACTGACTCCCAGACGACTCGAGATCAAATGCTTGAGCACCGTCTCACCAAGAATCCTATTTCGGTCGTCACGCTGGGCACAGACAGCCCTGACGAGTCCCCGGTGCGCGCGGTTCCCACCTCACGCGAGCTGGTTTACATGGGCTCCTACATGCCGTACAAGAATGTGGAGCTCATGGCGCGCGCTCTGCAGGACCTGCCCGGCTACACCCTTCACCTCATGAGCCGCACGGACAATGACGTGAAGGCCCGGTTGACCGAGCTCGCCCCAGACTCAAGCCTGATCTTCCACGACGGGGCCAGCGATGAGGTGTATGTCGAAACACTGTCGCGGGCAACGGCGCTCGTGTCAGCGTCGCGGGATGAGGGTTTCGGTCTTCCTCAGGTAGAAGCGATGGTGTTGGGAACCCCAGTATTGCTGAGCGACATTCCGATCTTCCGCGAGATCTCTGGACCTGCCGGCGGGTTCTTCAATCCGGATGAGCCCGCAAAACTTGTGCGTGAAGTCCGAGCACTCGAAGATCCCGCAGTCTGGCAGAAGCGCTCAACCGCCGCGCGCGCCCGATCCGCAGACTTCACGTGGACGAAGGGTGCGGCTGAGCTTTCTCAGGTGTTGCAGGATGCTGTGGCAGCCCGCACGCAATCACGCAAGTGAGCTACCGCGTTGCCCCGCTACTGAACCGACGACTCCCGGCGCGCGATAACGTTCTGAGCGTCGAACGGCTCTCCACCCTTGGTTTCTGACTCGGCTTCAATTGGGTCATCGAAGTTGACCAAGTAGAGAGATCCATCGTCATGGCGAAAGCTGTGCACTGAACCGTTGACGATTGGCGCGCGAGGTCGCTCTGGTGCCACTGCGGCCAGGATCGCCGCAATCACACCACCGTGGGCTACAACGATCATGGACTTCCCATGGTTTCGTTCGGCAAGCTGCACGAGAGCGGGGAGAGCTCGTTCACTCACAGATTCGCGTGTTTCGCGGCCGGGGACTTCGGTATCTCCCGGATAGAGCGCGTCTACTTCAGTGTCGGTGCGCCCTTCGGCATCGCCATACCGGCGTTCGACAACCTCGGGAAGTGCAATCGGCGCTGCCAGACCGACCTCGGCGGAAATGATCTGCGCGGTTTCCATGGCGCGCGAGAGAGGGCTGGCAAAGATTCCATCCCACTTGCGTCGGGCGAGCAGTTCTCCGGTGGTCCTTGCTTGAGCGCGGCCCGTCGAATTCAGCGGAATATCGCTGCTGCCCTGAATGCGTCGTTCACGGTTCCAGTCCGTTTCGCCGTGACGCACGAGGTAAATGAACACAAAACTCCCTTCGATAGCAGCCCACGCATTCGCGCTTGTGGAGCGCTCAGGCGGTAAGTCGTTCCAGCAAATCGCACAGAATCACGGATGCTCCGCCGTCAAGCTTAACGTCGGCCCGCCGATCAGCTTTAGTTGTGCCGCGATTAATGATCACGAGAGGAATGTGCTTGCGAAGTGCTCGCTCCACCAGTCGGATTCCGGAGTTCACCACGAGCGATGAGCCCGCGACGATGAGCGCTTGTGACTGATCCACGAGCGCGGATGCGAGCTGGAACTTTCGGGTGGGAACAAACTCACCAAAGAAGACGACATCCGGCTTCAGCATGCCGCCACAGACGGTGCACTCCGGAACCACAAAAGCGTCGACGTCGTGGACATCGGCGTCACCGTCGGGGTTGAGGGTATGGGATTCAGATTCTTCTAACCACGGGTTGAGATCTTCGATCCTCTGAGCGAGAGGGGTGCGAGCGTAATACTGGCCGCACCGAAGGCAACGGGCTCGGTCTATGCTGCCGTGGACATCCACAACCCGTGTTGATCCTGCCTGCAAGTGCAGCCCGTCAACATTCTGAGTGATGACACCGTTGCTCAGTCCGCGACGTTCAAACTCAGCAAGGGCGGAGTGGCCATCGTTGGGGGCGGATGCCGCAAATCGCTTCCATCCCAGGTGGCTTCCCGCCCAGTACCGCTTGCGAAGGTCTTCGGCGCTCTGAAACTGCTGAAACGTCATCGGATTACGCACAGCGGCACCCTCACCGCGATAATCGGGTATGCCGGAATCGGTGCTGAGGCCAGCACCCGTGAGAACGCTGATGAGCTTTCCGTTGAGGAGCTCTGCAGCACGGTCGATGTCGTGGCTTCCGTTTTGTGTCTGCACACCTCCAGCGTAGACACTGCTAACAGCACAAATGCCTCGTCAAGCCTCTCTGAGCCGCGAATCTGCAAGTTGGGAACACATAGTGAATGTCGTCAGGGTCACCGAACTCTCCGATCCACGGTTGAGCGACTTCGCCAACCTCACCGATGTTGCCCTTCGGCGGCGCACTGAACCTGAGGGCGGCTTGTACATTGCCGAGTCGTCGAAGGTCATTGCTCGCGCTCTGCGCGCCGGACACATCCCGCGCGCCGTTCTTGTACTCGAACAATGGCTCGACGACGTTGCCGAACTGCTCGGTGACTCAGACGCCCCTGTCTATGTGGGGGAGCCAGAGCTGCTGGAACAGCTCACGGGGTTCAATCTTCACCGCGGCGCTCTTGCCTCGATGCACCGCCCACAGCTGCGCTCCGTTACGGAATTAATCGAGGGCGTTCGGCGCATCGTTATCCTCGAAGACATCGTTGACCACACCAACGTTGGTGCGGTGTTCCGTTCGGCTGCTGCGCTCGGAGCGGACGCTGTTCTCATTACGCCGCGCTGTGCAGATCCGCTATATCGTCGCAGCGTGCGGGTAAGCATGGGCACTGTGCTTCAGGTGCCCTGGACCCGGCTCGACAACTGGCCTGCCGATGCACAGGTGCTGCAGGCGGCTGGTTTTCACCTCGCAGCACTCGCGCTGAGCGACGACGCAATCGATCTCGACACGTTTGCCGCGAATGCCCCTGAACGTGTTGCCCTGATTCTCGGCACGGAAGGCGATGGCCTTTCGCGGCAGACAATCGAGGCTGCCGACAGCGTTGTTAAGATTCCCATGATGCACGGCGTCGATTCGCTCAATGTGGCTGCCGCTAGCGCAGTGGGCATGTACACGCTCCGCGTGCGCTAGCGCTCACCCACGACCAAACTGTTACCGTTATGCGGTGCCGCTGACTCAATATCAAATCTTTCGTCGCCGTCGCGTTATCGTATTTTCCGCGATCGGTGTTGTGCTGGCAACGGCCTTCTACTTGCCAATGACGTTGCTAGCGCCGCTCGGTGAAGTGTCTGCGTCAGTGATAGCACCGGCAGCGCCGGAGCTCCCAAAACCAGAACTCGCGTTCCCAAGCTACGGAGCATCGGCCATCGCTGACCTTGACCGGCCTGGAGTACTCGCTAAAGCTGGCAGCGATGAGGCTTTGCCCATCGCCTCAATAACCAAGGTCATTACCGCGCTTGTCGTGCTCGACGCGAAACCACTCAGCGCAGATGAGGCGGGGCCCACGATCACGTTCGGGCCAGCCGATCTCGACTACTACTACACGCAGCAGTCGCAATTTGGACTCGTGTGGCCAGTAACTGACGGCCAACAACTGTCGCAGCGCGAGGTCATGAACGTCGTGCTCCTTGCTTCAGCCAACAACTATGCCCAGTCGCTGGCGCGGTGGGCCTACGGCTCAGAGGAAGCGTTCGTTGCCGCTGCTGCGGCGTGGCTTAGCCAGCAGGGGCTCGGCAATACGACGCTGACCGAGGCGTCGGGCATCCAAACTTCTAATAAGAGCACTGCGGAGGACCTCACGGAACTCGCACGACTCGCGATTGAGAGTCCTGTCGTTGCCGCGATCGTGTCAACGCCATCCGTTGACGTGCCGGGGCTAGGCACAGTGAGCAACCGCAACCAGTTGCTCGGCATTGACGGCGTCGACGGAATCAAGACGGGAACGCTCCTCGACGACTGGGCCTGCCTACTCTTTTCTACCGATGTCACCATCGGCGGCGAGATCAAGACGCTCGTCGGCGTTGTCGTTGGTGGGCCAGATCATCCCACTATTGCTGCGGCAATTCGTGCCCTCATTGCGGATGCGACTGAGGGGTATACCGAAGTGACCCTCGCAAGTGCCGGTGAAGAGTTCGCCGAGTACGACACGCCGTGGGGTGACGACTCGAGCGCTGTCGCCTCCGACACGGTCACTCGCGTGGTGTGGGGCGAGGACGACATCACAGCGACAGTGGATGCCGAACCAGTCCGTCTCACAGATGCGGGTGCGAGCGCGGGTGTGGTCTACGTTCGCATCGGCACGGAGTCCATCGAGATTCCGTTGGAGTTCAGCGACGAGATTGACGATCCCGGCGTGTGGTGGAGACTCACAAATCCACAGAGTCTGTTTTAGTTTACGAATAAACACTGGGCTCACAGGCACTCGCGGTAGGGTGGAGTGCATCTGGAGCACCCGCTCGTATGTCACATGGCTGGGAAGTCATTCGAAATTTCTGAGGTCACGTGAGCAGTTCTCTCTCAGCCGATTCCGCACGTGTAATTAAAACTGGTCCACGCGGTGTTGGTAATCCCATCAGCGAATTCGCCGCGCTACTGCGCACTGTTCGCGAAGCTGGACTGCTGCGTCGCAGCCGAAGCTTCTACATCATCACTTTTGCTGTCATCACCATTGCTATGGTCGCAGCGTGGTTCGGCTTCGCGATGCTCGCAGGCACATGGTACGTGCTGCTTATCGCTGCCGCCATGGGCATTATCTTCACGCAGTATGCGTTCTTGACCCATGAGCTCGCTCATCGTCAAGTGTTCGATTCGAGCAAGCTCAATGACACTCTCGGACGTGTCTTGGCCGATCTCGTGGTCGGTATTAGCTACGCCTGGTGGATGAATAAGCATTCGCGTCATCACGCTAACCCCAACACGGTAGACAAAGACCCCGATATCGAGACCGACTTCATCATTTTCCAGAAGGAAAAGGCTGTCGGCCTCAAGGGAATTACTAAGTTCATGGCCAACCGCCAGGGCTACCTGTTCTTCCCCGCGCTTCTCCTCGAGGGTTTCAACCTTCATTCACACGCTTTCCAAGAGGTTTTCAATCTCAAGAAGAAGGTAGATAAGCGCTCGCTCGAAATCGCGCTCCTGCTTGTGCGAAACATCGGTTACCTCGCGGTCGTCTTCACATTCTTGCCTGTGGGCATGGCGTTTGCTTTCCTTGCGGTTCAGATGGGCATCTTCGGCCTGTACATGGGTGCGTCGTTTGCCCCCAACCACAAGGGAATGCCGATTCTGCCGAAGGGCTCGAAGGTTGACTACCTGCGTCGTCAAGTGCTCACGAGCCGCAACATTCGCAGTGGTCACTTCATGAACCACTTTATGGGCGGCTTGAACTACCAGATCGAGCACCACTTGTTCCCCACGATGCCGCGCCCGCACTTGCGTCGCGCCGCAGAGATGGTCAAGGAGTACTGCAAGACCAAGGACATCAGCTACACCGAGGTTGGACTCGTCACGTCGTACGGCATTGTGATCCGTTACCTCAACGAGGTCGGACTCGGTGCCGACGGTGACCCGTTCGATTGCCCCGCTGCTGGCCGAACCGGCTACACCGGCTAGGACACCGCATACATACTAGAAGGGCCTCTACCGAGCTGGTAGGGGCCCTATTAGCATTGTCCTGGCTTAGAAGCCCGGGCGCTTGGCCGTGATGTTGTCTCCCGACGACTGATGACGAATTCGCCGCAGCACCCAGGGCATGAAGTGTTCGCGGGCCCAACCCATATCTTCGACACGGGCTCGACGCCACCGCCGAGGGGGTAGGGGCTCTGGCTTGAACGGTTCGAGTTCGTTCGCGACGTTGAGCGCGTTAAGAACCATACGGGCTACGGTGTGATGGCCGACCGGCGAGAAGTGCAGGCGGTCCGGTGCCCACATTCGCGGATCAGCAAGCTCTCGCAATGACCACATGTCGGCGACGACTGCATCGTGACGCTGGGCGATTGCGCGAATGTTCTCGTTATAGATGGCAACTTTGCCACGCATGCGGCTGAGCACCGGCGTCATCCCAATGTCTGGTCCGGTGAACAGGATCACGGTTGCGCCATCTCGACGTAGACCTGCAACGAGCGTATCGACCCGGGCAGCGACCTCATCGGGGTCTGAGCCAGGCCGAATGATGTCGTTACCGCCGGCAGAGACGCTGATGAGGTCTGGCTTGAGCTCCAGCGCCGGCTCAAGCTGTTCGGCCTGCACCTGGTTCAATAGTCGACCGCGGATGGCAAGGTTCGCGTAGGCGAAGTCATCTTTGTTGTGGCCAAGCACCTCGGCCACGCGGTCAGCCCAGCCTCGATTGCCGCCGGGGGAGTCGGGTTCGGGATCGCCGATCCCTTCAGTGAATGAGTCACCGATCGCTACATATCGGGTCCAGGGATGTTGTTCTTCCATTTGTCTAGCTTGCCTCAGATCGTGTCTCAGGTCTTGTCTGTGCGAAACCCGTGTGATTCCTGTGAGCGACCTGTATGGCTTGACCCCTGAACGGGGTTCATATTATATTTACTCACGGTCTTCACCTCGAAGACCATTTAACCCCGTTTGGAGAAAACACAATGGGAATCATCGGTTGGATCATACTGGGACTGATCGCTGGCGCTATTGCTAAGGCCATCCTGCCTGGCCGCCAAGGCGGCGGTTGGATCGCGACACTGGTCCTCGGTGTCGTTGGAGCCCTCATCGGCGGTTTTATTGGAGGCCAGCTCTTCAATATTGGACTTGAGAACTTCTTCTCGATCCAGACATGGTTGGTAGCCATCGCTGGCTCCGTTCTCGTACTGTTCATCTACGGGCTGGTTACTCGCGGCTCACGTCGCTAACTCTTTATCGGCATGGCGGGCGGCACACTTCGGTGTGCCGCCCGTTGTGTTTAACACCAAGCGTGGCAATTGATCCGCTGCCCCGGAGTACTTCGCAGGTTTACCGCGCACGTTCAGTCAGAGGCTGCTGAGACAATAGACACATGGGCAAGCAAGACGGACTGAAGCGGCATGTTTCCGCGACCGACATCGATGACAGCAGCGCGACCATCCTGCACGTCGACATGGATGCCTTCTTCGCTTCGGCCGAGCTCCTCGACCGCCCAGAGCTCATCGGCAAGCCCGTGATTGTCGGCCACAACTCGACCCGCTCTGTCGTCACGGCGGCCACCTACGAAGCACGCAAGTATGGCGTCAACTCGGCGATGCCGATGGCTCTCGCGCTTCGTCGCTGCCCCCAGGCCGTCGTGCTCGAACCGCACTTCGAGCGATACCAATACTTCTCCACACAGGTCTTTGAGATCTGCGACGAGCTCACCCCCAAGGTGGAGCGATTGGGCATCGATGAGGCCTTTCTGGATGTCGCTGGTGCGCGCGCCATTTATGGCTCGCCGATAAAGGTGGCCGCCCTACTGCGCGCGCGGGTGCTCGCCGAGACTGGTCTGGTCTGCTCGGTGGGTGCTGCGGCATCCAAATACGTCGCCAAGGTTGCCTCTGGTTTGTCGAAGCCTGATGGGTTGTTGGTGATCCCTGCCGACAAGACGATCGAGTTTCTTCACCCGTTGCCCATTTCTGCGCTGTGGGGTGTTGGGGGCAAGACCGAGGAGGCGCTTCAGCAGCGGGGATTCTCTACCATTGCCCATATTGCCCACGCTGATCGTGCATCGCTGACTCGCGCAGTGGGGGAGGCAAGCGCCGTTAAGCTGCACAATCTCGCGTGGGGCAACGATCTGCGGCAGGTGGTAGAACGGCCGGCAGAGAAGAGCATCGGACACGAGACAACGTTCGAGTACGACGTGCTCGACGCTGACGAGATCTGCAGAGAGTTATTGCGGCTGTCGGGAAAGGTCGCGATTCGCCTGCGAACAGCGGGCATGGTGGCGCGCACTGTTGTTCTCAAGTTGCGGTTTGACGACTTCAGCACCGTGACTCGCTCGCGCAAGCTTCCCGAACCCACCGACTTGGGGCGCACCCTCTATGACACAGTGCGAGGCGTCTATGAAGAGTTCGCGGCGGAAGGCCGGCCCGTGCGACTCGTCGGCGTGCGCGGTGAGCAGCTTGTCGATCCTGGTGGCACGCTCGTGAGCTTGTGGGACACGACAGATGGCTGGCGAGACGCAGAAGAAGCGATGGAGGCGGCGTGTGCACGTTTTGGCCGAGGAGCTGTTGGCCCCGCTCGCTTGTTAGGCGCTGAGCGTTCTGAACGGCCGCGGCTCGGCCAACGCGATTAGCCCGCGCCCACAGCGAAACTCCGCGGTGGCGACCATCGATGTCAGTGAGAAACGGTAAAGTCTTATCAAGTGAGCACTTCATTGCCTAGCCCAACTGTGGGCACGTTTGCGGCGGAACATCTCTCACCGTCGTACCCTGAGCGAGCCGCCAGAGGCACCGCATCCAAATTGCGAGCGTGGCAGGCCGAAGCTCTCGATCTGTATTTCGAGCGGGAGCCGCGAGACTTTCTTGCCGCAGCAACCCCCGGTGCCGGCAAAACTACATTCGCGCTGCGCCTGGCTGTAGAACTCATCGCCCGTCGCGAAATCGATCGCGTAACCGTTGTCGCGCCTACCGACCACCTCAAACGGCAATGGGCCGACGCCGCCGACCGTGTTGGGCTGCGCCTCAACCCTGGGTTCTCCAACGGAGACGCCTGGGGCGGGCGCCGGTTCAACGGAATCGCCGTCACCTACGCGCAGGTCGCCATGAAGGCGTCCCTGCATCAGGAAATCACCGACTCTGCACGAACCCTCGTGATTCTTGACGAAGTGCATCACGGTGGTGATGCCCTCAGTTGGGGCGACGCCATTCACACAGCATTTGGTCGAGCGACCAGACGCCTCTCGCTCACCGGAACCCCGTTCCGCAGCGACACTGCCCCCATTCCGTTCGTCACTTACGCCCCCGACGGTAAAGGCATCCGCACCTCCGTCACTGACTACAGCTACGGCTACGGCCGAGCACTCAGCGACGGCGTCGTGCGCCCGGTCATGTTCATGGCCTATGCGGGCAAAATGCGCTGGCGCACCCGAATGGGCGACGAAATGGAAGCGCGTCTCGGCGAAGGCGACACCAAAGACGTCACCTCGCAGGCGTGGCGCACTGCTCTCGACCCCAAAGGCGAATGGATCCCGGCGGTGCTGCGTGCGGCCGACCGTCGCCTCAGCGAAGTGCGGCATTCGATTCCGGATGCCGGTGGACTCGTCATCGCTACCGACCAGCTTGCTGCCCGCGCCTATGCGGGGCTCATCAAGGAGATCACGGGGGAGTCGGCAACCATCGTGCTCTCCGACGAGAAAGAATCTTCCGCTCGAATCGAGAAATTTGCTGCGAGCGACAGCCGGTGGATGGTCGCCGTGCGGATGGTGTCTGAGGGCGTAGATGTTCCTCGACTCGCCGTCGGAGTGTACGCAACCTCGGCTTCCACACCGCTCTATTTCGCTCAAGCGGTCGGTCGTTTCGTGCGTGTGCGCCGCCGTGGCGAAACCGCATCAATTTTCTTGCCGAGCGTGCCGTCGCTGATGCTTCTAGCCGAGAAATTGGAACAAGAGCGTGATCACGCGCTCGATCGCGACAGCGCACAAGATGAAATGCTCGACGACAGCCTTCTCGACAGCGAAAACCGCGAAGAGAAAACGAGCGATGAACTTGCCGACGAATTCATCTGGGAAGCAATCGAGTCAGACGCAAACTTTGATCGGGTTCTCTTCGACGGCAACGAATTCGGTTTCGCGGCCGAGACTGGCAGCGACGAAGAACTCGACTTCATCGGGCTCCCCGGAATCTTGGAGCCCGACCAGGTGCGCGAACTACTTTTACAGCGCCAGAAACGCCAGTCGCGCCGCGCCGAAAGCAAGCCCAAGGCAGATCAGCCACAGCCGCTCTACCGCACGCTCAAAGAGCAGCGCACACTCCTGAACAATCTGGTGGGTCGACGCGCAAAACTATCCAACGAGCCACACGGGCTCGTTCATGCAGAACTGCGACGAGTGTGCGGCGGCCCGGCCGTTGCCCAGGCGACGGTGACTCAGCTGCAAACTCGGATCGACTACCTGAGTAAGAGCAAGCACTCCTAACTGGAGTGGGCCCCGAAATCCTAGAGAACACTTGGTGCTGAGCTCTCTGCACACACGTTCATCGTGGTTTCGCACAGTGCCGGTCAACGAATAGCGCCTGTTAACAAGAAAACGCCCCCGGTATAGGACCGAGGGCGTTTTCGTTACTGAACTATCAAGATCAGATGGGGCGGATGTTCTCCGCCTGGGGTCCCTTGGGACCCTGTGTGATGTCAAACTCAACCTTTTGGTTCTCGTCGAGCGACTTGTAGCCATTTGTTGCGATGGCCGAGTAGTGGGCGAACACATCAGGACTTCCGTCCTCGGGGGCGATGAAGCCAAAGCCCTTTTCTGCGTTGAACCACTTGACGGTACCTAGTGCCATTTAAAACTCCTCCAGGAGCGTTCTTTCAGGCCCCGACAGTCGAGGCCGCATCCATGCCTTGTATAGAACATGAACGATTACATAAGGCTATATCAGTACAGGGCTTCATGTGTCATCTATTTCATTAAGTTCACACAACGGTAATGAAACGGTCGCTAGTGAAAATCACGCGACTGAGTGCGGGGGAGCCCTGAAAGCGGCTCAAACCGGTCGGCGAGCACGTTAATGACGCCATCCTCTGATCGCTCAATAATGCCCCGAACAATAAGCGCAGCACTGTCACGAGCGACCCTGCGATACCGTCCCCACACACCAACACTGCAGATCACGTTGATCAGACCGGTTTCATCTTCGATATTCATGAACGTGATGCCGCTAGCTGTTGCCGGGCGCTGCCGATGAGTAACAACCCCACCGATCTCAATCCGGCGCCCTGACTCGGTAACAGTGAGATCAGCGGCAGACAACACCCCGCGGCTCGTCAGCGCCTCACGGAGGTGAACCACGGGGTGACTCTCTGGCGAGATACTCGTTGCCCACAAATCAGCCATCAGATCATCGAACTCGGTCGCCAACGAGAACAGTGGCGGTTGCACCGTGACCATGCTGTTGGGCAAATACTCTTCACGATCGTGTGCAGCATTGCCCGCATTCCAGAGCGCCTCTCGACGCGTGAGCCCTAGGTCCTCGAAAGCACCCGCCGCAGCCAGCGCTTCTAACTGTTTCGTTGTGAGCCCCACGCGGCGAACCAGGTCATTCATCGAAACGAACTCACCAGAATCACGCTCAGCCACAATCTTCTCCGCGACAGCTGTGCCGATGCCCTTCACCTCATCCAAACCAAGACGCACAGCAAACGCGCCATCTCGGCGATGGTCATCAGTATCAAAATGAGCCGAGCGATCAAAGGGGCCGACTGGAGGCTGTTCATGATCTACACAGCGACTGTTTCCGGTGGGAGCTGTGCTCTCGGCGTGCTGCTCAAGCACAGCAAAGACTCCAGAACGTTGGATGTCAGGGCCACGCACCTGCACACCGTGACGCCGAGCATCCGCCACCAACGACTGCGGAGAATAAAACCCCATCGGTTGCGCACGCAGCAGAGCCGCAAGGAACGCGGCCGGATAGTGCAAGCGAATCCAGGCACTGGCGTAGACGAGCAGTCCAAAACTGAGGGCGTGGCTTTCGGCAAAACCAAAACCGGCAAATGCTTGAATGCTCTCGTAAATGCGGTCGGCATCCGCCCCAATAATTCCGTTGCTCGCCATTCCGGAATAAAGCTTCGACCGCAGTTTGTCGATGCGTTCGATACCGCGCTTAGAGCCCATGGCCCGCCGGAGCAGGTCAGCATCATCTGCCGAGCAACCGCCAACTGCCACCGCGATTTGCATTAATTGCTCTTGAAAGATCGGCACACCCAAAGTGCGCTCAAGAGGCTCGACCAAGTTGGGGTGCAGATAGGTGATCGGGTCGGCACCCATTTTGCGGCGCACATAGGGATGAACAGCCCCACCCTGAATTGGCCCGGGCCGCACCAGCGCAATCTCCACCACCAGGTGATAGAACTCGCGCGGCTGTAAGCGCGGCAGTAGTCCCATTTGGGCGCGACTCTCAACTTGGAAAACACCAACGGCATCCGCTCGACACAACTGGTCGTAGACACCCTGCTCTTCGGCAGGGATAGTCGCGAGATCCCAGCGTTCACCGAGGGCCTCATCGACGAGATCGAAACTGTATTGCATGGCCGACAGGATTCCGAGGCCGAGCAGATCAAACTTGACCAGCCCCATCCACGCGCAGTCATCTTTATCCCACTGCACCACCGTGCGTTTCTCTTTGCGGGCATGCTCAATCGGCACGACCTCGCCGACCGGCCGCTGCGTCAGCACCATTCCGCCCGAATGGATGCCCAGGTGCCGGGGAAACTTCATCACCTGCTTGGCAAGATCCAACACCGAGTCGGGGATGTCGTGGTCGACTCCCGAAACCTCAGAACCCCACCGTTCCATTTGCTTCGACCACGCGTCTTGCTGGCCTGCGCTGTAGCCGAGTGCTTTCGCCATATCGCGCACAGCAAATCGAGGACGGTACTGAATAACGTTCGCCACCTGCGCCGCATTCTCGCGCCCGTAGCGCTCAAAGACGTATTGGATGACCTCTTCTCGACGCTCGGAATCAAAATCGACATCGATGTCGGGTTCTTCTTCCCGCATCGCCGAGATGAATCGCTCAAACGGCAGCTTGTAGCGAAGCGGATCAACCGCCGTAATTTTCAGCAGGTAACAGACCACTGAACTTGCCGCCGAGCCTCGCCCCTGGCACAGGATTCCCCTCCCTCGAGCGAACGCCACAATGTCGTGCACGATCAAGAAATAACCCGCGAAGTTCTTTTCCTCGATCACATCAAGTTCGCGCTGGATACGGGCCCGATTCTCATCAGAGAGATCGATCTTGCGGTCGGCAACACCCGCCCACGTCAACTCACGTAACCAACTTGACGGAGTATGGCCATCTGGCACCTCCTGATCGGGAAGAGCCGGCTTAGCTTGTCTCAGTTCGAATGCAGCCTCGTTCGCAACGTCAACCGTCGCGGCCACGGCCCCCGGGTAACGGGCAAAGCGTGCAGCCATCTCAGCCCCCGACCTCAAATGGGCTGTTCCCGCAGCGGGAAGCCACCCATCCATCTCATCAAGACTGCGCCGAGCACGCACGGCAGAGATCGCCGAATGCAAATGGTGTTGGCGCGGCGTTGCATAGTGAGCATTAGAGGTGGCAACCACGCGGAGGCCTCGCTGGGCTGCAAGAGAATAGAGAGCGTCGTTGTAGGCCGAATCGAGGGGATAGCCCTGATCGAAGAGCTCAACAATCACGGACTCGCTGCCAAAGAGTTCACACAGTCGGTCAAGCTCGTGGCCTGCCTCCAGCATCGATTCACGGGTGGGAGCTGAATTCAGTTGCGTGCCACAGAGTGCTCGGCGCACTGCCCCCTTGCGGCATCCCGTCAGCACAAACCAGTGCCCCCCTGCCAAATCAGCCAACTCGTGCAGGTCGTACTGCGGGCGACCCTTTTCTCCGCCCGTGAGTTGGGCGCGGGTAATGGCCAGCGCCAACCGGTGGTAGCCCTCCTCTTTGCGGGCAAGCACCAGCAGGTGTTCACCTTCTGGATCGGCATTACCTGCTTGCGGTCCGGTGAGGCCCAAGGAAAGTTCTGCACCAAACAGCGTCGAGAGCCCCAACTCGGCGGCAGCCTCAGCCATCCGCACGATGCCGTAGAGCCCATCGTGGTCGGTAAGGGCAAGAGCGGTGAGCCCAAGTCGAGCAGCTTCTTCTGCCAGCTTCTCTGGCATGCTCGCGCCATCAAGAAAGCTGAAACTCGAGTGCACATGCAGTTCGGCATAGGGCACCACGTCAACGACGGATGCTGCCTCTGGGTCGTGCAGCGGCCCATCGTTTGGCGCCTCTGGCTGCGCGATCGGCGCGACATAGGGGGCACGCTTGCTCGACACCAAGGACATGGCGCGCCCGTCACCGGCCTCACCGATGGGTGTGACAGCGCCAAAGCCCGACAGCGTGCGCTCCAACTGATGCCACGGAATCGGCGGATTAGACCAGGCCATGGCGCACTCCCATCAGTCGTACCTCGCTTCGGCCCACCAGCCGCCATCATCGAGCACCAGCAACCACGCGCATCCGGTATCGTCAACAGCTTGAAAACGCCACGAACGGCCCGACGACTCTGCCTCCCACCAGCGTTCGGCCAAAGGCCAGGGGCCAGCCCACGCCGTGAGCGTGCGGGAACGAGAGTCGCTGGTGGCGAAACGTGCGGGTGGCGCAGCAACATGACCACGGTCATCCACAGAAACTGTGCTGCCATCGTGAGCAAAAACGTGCACGGCATGGCGTGACGAAAAAACTGTTCCCGGCAACGGAGCCGGTAATGCTCCGGGCCACGGCCGCTGCGCAGAACGCTTGCCCATGCTGCGATCGCCCCACGCGGTGAGTTGCTGTCGCGACTGCAGGGTACGCCCGCCCTGCACTGTTGGCATGAGCACAGCACCATGCCCGAGCATGCTCTGCACTCGAGAGAGTCCGTGGTGGATGCGCGGCTCAAGCCCCGAACCCCACAACCCCGTTTCGTGGTTGCCGATCGCATCCACCGTTTCGGGCACAATGCGCACACGGCTGATTCCTGAGCTCAACCCTGCCTCGATAAGACTGGAACCTTGCACTTGCCAACGAACCCGGTCAACAACATCGCTGGCACTGAACGACCGCGGATGCAACCACACGCGTTCTGCAATTTCGCCAGACTCGGAATCAAGTTCGATGCGAATCGCAGTAGCCACCAGTTGGGCCCGAACTAGGGCCTCAATAAAGTCATCGGCTCGACTGCGAACACCGAAGGCAACCTGGTCAACCCTGTCGAGCGCTGGTTCAAAATCGATGACGACGTCGAGATCGAGTGGAGGCGTGCGTGCAATAAATGCCTGAGGGTCACGACCACCCGCGAGCGAATGCAACCGGGCGCCGAGCTCTCCAAAACGAGTACGCACATCTGTGTGCCCGAGCTGTGCAAAATCACCCAGAGTAGAGATACCGAGTTTTATCAGCAACGTTGCGATCTGAGGTTCATCGAGCACAGCGATCGGTAGCGGTGCCAAAAATTCTGCAGACTTCCCCACAGGAACGAGCCGCGCCCGCCCAGAACGAGAACGAGGTTCTGCGCCTACCGTGTTGCGCGCAGCGTGCACCGCGGTGAAGAGAGCATCTGCGATGCCTACCCGCGCATCGGAAGCAGCAATCTCATTGACGCGATCAATCACCGTAAGCGCAGCAGCCTTTTCGCCGCCGTAATACTGTGCGGCGCCACGCACCCGCACAGCACACATACCGGGCCGGAGAAGTTGCACCCCGGGGATCAGCTCTTCTACGCCAGCAATGACCGGCTCGAATGCGCGGCTATCGAGCGCAGGATCATAGGCGCGATCAATGAGCCCAGGAAACCGTGACTGCGCCTCCCGCAGCCGCAACCCACGAGTGATCCCTTCGGTGCGGGCAGAAGCAGAAGCAGCAAAAACGAGACCTTTCTCGGTGAGCACCAGCGGAGCATCCGCCGGCAGCTTCTCATGTTGCCTGGCGGCAACCACCGGCCAATCGGGGCACCACAGCACGAGAACGCGGGGGAGAGAGTCGGAGAGTGGTTCGGCGGTCATGCTGACACCCGATGAGGCAAAACGGCCAGTTCAGGTAGCACGGTCAGTTCAGGTAGCGCAGTCAGGCCGGACTTAGCTCCCTCGTGATCGTTGTAGGCACGAACAGTTTCTGAAGAGTCGGGCAACCACAATCGGGCGCTGCGAGGTCGGGCAGCACTCTTGCTTGTGACAGTGACAGTTACCTCGCGTGCCGCTAAATGCCCATAGCCCGCGCCAATGCCATGCCACCGACTCTCGCCCAAGGAAACCATCGCCTCGCTTTGCGGCCACGAGCCCATCATGAGCAACGTAGATTTGCGCTGCCGAAGCCGTGAAGCCAGCCGAGCCACAGCAGAATCGGAGGCCCGTGTAGGCGGTCGAGCGACGACGACATCGATCACATCAGCGATCGCAGCAGTAACAGCCAGCCACTGATCGCCCGGATGCGGAACCAACACCAGCCGTTCAAGATCAACTCCGAACCGCGCAGCAGCTTCAATGCCAAACTCGGGCACACCAATAACAGCACACCATGATCCTGCCGCAGATGGTGGTGCGAGCAACGCCATCAACAGCATTGTTGACTTGTCTATCGAATAAACGCTGCCCTGCTGCAAGCCACCACCGGGTAAAAGCTGCCCGATAGCTGGGTGGGTAGGGATCAGTTTCGTATTGAGTGTGCGTGACTGCATCTGGCTGATGCGGGACTGCAGCTCGGCTACCCGCTCTGGAGCTGCACGAACTGGAGTTGCACCACCAGAAGGCTCGCTTGATAGCGCTTCAGCGTTTGCTGAAAAGGCTTGAGCGGAGACAGGGGACACCTGTTCATGTTCGAACATATGTTCGAGTGTGTCAATTGCTTGCGACATCCATCGGCGTGTCTTTACGATGTCGCAGGCGTGCCTTACCGTTACCTCGTGACTTTTATCGAAGCAGTGGAGCTCAGAAAGACTTACACGCCCAAAGGGGTCGCACCAGTGCACGCCCTCGACGGTCTCGATCTTGTTGTACCTCAAGGCACAGTCACTGCTCTGCTCGGGCCGAACGGCGCCGGGAAGACGACAACGGTAAAGGTGCTCACAACACTGATCCGCCCTGATTCAGGCAGCGCAACAATCGACGGAATTGATGTGATTGCTTCACCTGAACGCATCCGTCCGATGATTGGGGTCTCCGGCCAATACGCGGCCGTAGACGAAAACCTCACCGGCTTTGAGAATCTCGACATGGTCGGGCGCCTTTATCACTTGGGTGCAAAACAGTCTCGTGAGCGTGCACGTGAACTCATCAATATCTTCGATCTCAAAGAAGCACAGAATCGACCGGTCAAGGGTTTCTCCGGCGGCATGCGACGACGTATCGACCTCGCCGGTGCCCTAGTTATGCGACCGCCAGTGCTCTTTCTCGATGAGCCGACAACCGGCCTTGACCCGCGCAGCCGCCTGGGAATGTGGGACATCATCACGACGCTCGTGGGGGAGGGCACAACCGTTCTCCTCACCACCCAATATCTCGAAGAAGCCGATCAGCTCGCTGACAATATTTCGGTGATCGACGATGGCAAGGTCATTGCCAAAGGCACATCAGATGAGCTCAAAGCTTCGATCGGCGGCCAGCGTGTTGAAGTGAGTCTTGTGTCGACGGATGACTCGGCTGTCGCCCACGAGATCCTCACGCGGTTCGGCACAACCGAACCTGCCGTGAGTCTCGACGGCCGCGGGCTCACTGTTAATGCAGAAGATGCCCCCGCTGCACTGCAGCTCATCCTTAGCGAATTCGCCAAGCGGGGCGTACAGCTTTATGACGCAGGCATGCGCAGACCAACGCTTGACGATGTGTTCTTGAAGCTCACGGGCCACACAGCAAGCACCGATGACACCGAGAGCGACGACTCAACGTCATCAACACCTACGCAGAAGGCGCCATCGGCAAAGAAGGCACAGCAATGACCACTTCGGTTCGCGAGAAGACGCCGTACCCGACCACAACATCGTCTGTCATGGCGTGGCTCAATGATGGGTGGATCACCACTCGTCGCAACCTCATCAAGATCAAACGCGTCCCAGACATCTTGGTTTTTACGACGCTGCAGCCGATCATGTTCGTTCTGCTCTTCACTTATGTCTATGCCGGCGTGATTGATATTCCTGGCAGTACATACGCAGAGTTCATCATGGCGGGTATTTTCGCCCAAACCGTGGTCTTTGGTTCCACCTATTCGGGCTCAGCCATGGCCCAGGACCTCAAAGATGGGATCATTGATCGCTTTCGCACACTGCCGATGAGTTCATCCGCTGTGTTGGTGGGGCGCACGAACGGTGACCTTCTCATCAACTCGATTTCGATGATCGTCATGATGGCTACGGGACTCATCGTGGGATGGCGCATTAATTCGAGCCCGCTCGAGGCATTAGCCGCGATCGGGCTCCTGTTACTCTTCGCCTATGCACTGTCTTGGGTGATGGCGTTCATTGGAATGAGCGTACGCAGCCCCGAGGTCATCAACAATGTCTCGTTCTTGGTGCTCTTCCCACTCACCTTTATCTCAAATGCATTCGTTCCCGCGGAAACGCTGCCCACCCCATTGCGAATCTTCGCCGAGCTCAACCCGGTCTCCGCATTGGTGCAAGCAGCACGAGAGCTCTTCGGCAATACTCCTGCCGGATCGGCACAATCCGAGGTGTGGTCGCAGCAGCATCCTGTTCTCACTGTGCTGATCGGAATTGTCGTAATGCTGGCTATTTTTGTTCCACTCGCGGTTCGCAAATTCGCAAGCATCAGCACGCGCTAGGTCATGAGGCGAGGTCAGCCGCGCCTTTTGACTATAGAAACGCGGTCATTACGGTGTAGTATCCGCATGATTGCTATTGCCCCTCTCGCCGGGGGTTTTACGTCGCAATATCCTGAGCGACGCACTCCGCCATTGCCCGAAACGGAGATCAAGAGATGTTCGCCACCCTAGGACATGTCGCTATGAAGTCCTTCATGATTGTGTGGCTATATACATCTCCGCATTCGTGGCGAGGCCTCCCGGTTCCCGAACCAGGGCCACCCGTTGTCGTCGCTGGCCCCCATTTGCTGCGTGTTCTCCTGTGCGGTTCGGGCATCGTTGTCGGATACGGGGTCGCATCGCCCGAACTTGCACTCGGCGGGTCTCTAGCGCGCTCGCTAGCAGCCCTAACCAACCGCGGCGCCGAAGTTACTACCGTCGCGAGTGCTCGGCTGAACACCAAGGCCGCACAGATACAACTGCATTCTCAGATACTCGAAGGGGTAGACGCGGTGGTTCTTTCGTTCGGAACCTTCGAACTGCTCACGTACTTGCCAGCGAAGAGTTGGGGCCGAGGGTTGGGCGAGCTCATCGACTCGGTGATCGCAGATACTAGCTGTCAGTCGCAGATCTTTGTGATCGGTTGCACTGCGCCCAGAATGTCAAATTTCACGGGGGCGTACCGTCGTCATCTCTTGCGAATGACTTCCGAATACAACGAAGAAGTTCGCTCGCTCGCGCAGCGCCACGACCGAGTCCATCAGATTGAGTTCACCCCAGAACCAGAAGACCACGAGGCGATCGAAGGCCGGCAGAGCTATCGCCTATGGGCTGACGCAATCGCCCCAACGATCGCGACACAGCTCGACCCGCCGCCAACTAGCAAATAGCGCATGCGGCACATGCGGCACATGCGGCACATGCGGCTGGAGCGAGACTAGCTCCGGCGCTTTTTTGGCTGACGCTTATCTGGACGAGCTGCGCGCCGTATTTTTCCTTGCAACTGATTCGCGCGCGAGTTTTTCGGGTTTGGTCGCGACTGTTTCTTGGCGGAGGGCTTGCTTGGGTTGCCCTCATCCTCGGCGTCACCAGAATCTGAGATATTCGCCGTACCTCGCGAACTTCGAGCGGTTCGTCCACGAACGATACCGATGAACTCTTCAACGTGTGGATCTACCGAACCGTCGCGCCACGCGACAGCAACCTGCCACTCGGGGCCATCCTCGACCAACTTCGCCGTAACATCCCGCCGCATGAGTGCTCTAGCGACTGATTGTGGCATCAACGCCACTCCCACATTCGCCGCCACGAGTTCGGTTGCCGCCCGCCACTCTCCTGAAACATCATTCTCTCCATCGAGTTCAGCCAGGTGTACTGAGTCGCTCTTGGCGATGGCATGGTCTTTGGGTACAACAACAACTGCGCGTTCCGTATACAAGGGAATTGCTGCCAGGGGGCGATCGCCATCGAAGTCGAGGTCAATGGGAAGCCGAATAAGGGCAACGTCAGCAGCGCCGCTGCGAAGCATGTCCAGTGCTTCTTCTTGTTCGCTAGCCACGAGACTAAGAGGAACATTGACGAGCCGTTCGTTCCAGACACGCGCCCACTTGCCCGGAGTTGCACCGATAACAAAGGCGACAGTGAATGATGAAGGCATGTGTTCAGGTTAGTCTTGGGTCGTGCCAGTTCAGACCATGAAGCCCGCGACAGCCGCCAAAAAGCTCGGTATCTATTTGCCAGCGACCCCAGAAGAGTTCCGCGACTCTGAAATCAGTCGCGAAGAACTTGCAGCATTGCTGGAGTCGCCTCCGGAGTGGTTAGCGCAGCTGCGACGTGAAGGCCCGCATCCCCGACAGGTGGTCGCCCAAAAACTCGGCGTTTCAACGTCAGGGCTCGCCCGCGCCGGTGCACCCGATGTGATGACCACCTCCGAGATCAAAGCCCTGCTAGTCGAAATGCCCCAGTGGCTTGTCGAGGAGCGTTCGGTGCACGCAGCGGTCAACGAAGAGAATGCACGCATCAAGACTGAGCGAGCCACCAAGGCCGCGGGAAAATAGTTGCTAGTTTTCCTCAATCTATTGAGTACTGAAAAGATTTCAGGTCTATACTTTGTAGCTTGAGTGCGTCCGTGTCTGGACGTTCAGGTGGAGATCGATTGTTTCGTAGCTATGCTGCGCTTTTGGCGTGGCCCTTAGTCAAGCTTTGTCTTGCGGTTATCCCGCAGGCTTGGCGCACCCTTGCGGTGCCCACAGACGACCCGCGCGCCGAAGCAGTGGGACCCGATCCTGACCGCGTGTTACTTCTCGGGCCGGGCAAGTCAGCTGGGTATGGAGTACACACCCACGAACTGGGTCTCGGTGGTCACCTCGCCCGCGAGCTAGCTTCACTCACCAAACGCGGGTGCAGTGTCGACATCGTTTCCGATCCCTCAATGTCAGTTGCAGACGCAAAAGTCGTCATTGGCTGGGCGCGTCTAGAAAAATTCGATGCGCTCGTACTGACCCTGGGCGGAGTCGACATCCTTCGGATGCGTTCGCTCCTCGTGTGGCGCAGAGACGTGACAGCTTTGCTCAACACCACTGAAGAGAGCGGAGGAGGCACGCTGCAGAGTTTCATCGTGGGAATCGCGCCTGCCGACGAATTACTTTCACTGCCACCGTTGCTGCTGCGCGTCGTCAATCTGAACATCGCGAGGCTCAATGCAATTTCTGAAGAGTTGTGTGCTGGGCGACCAAGTGTCTCGTTTATTCCTGCGACGGCACCGGCAGATAACCAGAGCATGCCGTTCGAGAGTCGCACCTACGAGCATTGGGCACGCGAACTCGCACGCTCTATAACTGTTCGGCTTGTGCACGTCGCCGCTCCTCCGTCGACAAGCATGTCGAGTAATCTCAGCGGCACAGCATTCGATGGTTCTTCACTCAATTCAAAGTCAGTGTCGACGACCCTCACCGCAATAACGCACTCCGCACGAGTCGTCCTCAACACGACCGGGGCGGCCGTTACCTTTCATGACCAAGAAGCGCACTGGTTCACCTCTACCTCGGGCATCGGCGATATGCGCCGCGATGACGCAGGCGCGTTCTGCAGTTCGGCGTTCACCGCTCGAGGGCTCGTAGTGCTCGAGGACACACTCCACGATGCACGATTCGCCGAGCATCCATGGGTACTGAGGGGTCCGCGCATTCGCTTCTATGCCGGGTATCCTATTTCGGCAGCCAACGGTGACATTATTGGCGCCGTTTGCGTCTTTGACTCAGGGCCTCGCAAATTCGATTCAAGTCATGAAACGCTACTTCGCGAATTGGCCATGCGGACAGAGTCGGCAATACAGCGCCGATAATTGCCGTACCTTGGGAACGGAGGTCATTTCTGAACTCCGAGAGAGGACCCAATGAGTGGCACCGAGTGCATCCACGGCTTCGAGAATCAATTGTGCGATTCCTGCTTCCCCAAGGCTGCCCCTGCCAAGCCTGTGACGCGTGCTACGACGTCGTCACGCACAAAACGGGTTCCTGGCGCGCCTCGAGCGTCTAGCAATAAGCTGCCCGTTTTGGCTGATCAGCGGGTGTATCACGTCACCCACATCAGCAACCTTGAGAATATTCTTCGCACTGGCCAACTTGTTGCCGCAGCGCAGATCGAGACTCCGATTTTGGATGTCAGTTCTCCGCTCACTCGCGAGCTTCGCGGAACTGCCTCGCTCAGTACAGGGGAGTCTGTCGACCGCTACGTTCCTTTCAGCCTCGTGCCAGAGTCGAATGCGTGGCGTGAGCTTCGCGATGGTGCGGCCGAACCTCGATGGTCGGATGCTGCGCGCACCGCATCGTCTACAGACTTTGTTTTCTTGGTAACCACCATTCGTGCGCTGGGCGACGACGCCGTTCTTGCTGACGGCGATGCTGCAGCAAGTCTCACTCGATTCGCCGCTGATGAGGATACCAAGACCCGCATGTTGGGCAATCTTCGCGCGGATGAGCTCACTGATGACGCTGAAGTTTTGATCCACGGCTCGTTCGCCTTCGACGAAATTCAACTCGTCGGTGTTGCAAGCGATCGCGCGCGCGATCGCGTGAAGCAGCTGCTCGACGCGGCATCCTTCGCGACGAAAGTGGCGGTCTACCCGCCATGGTTCATTCAGTAAGGTTCGCGGTAGCGTTGGGGTATGATGAACGATTTCGCTAAGCACCCCGTAGATGAGACCTCAGCCGCTTCGTTGGCTGGTAACGGATTGCGTTACGGCTTAGTTGACACCTCAGATCGAGCATCTTTCACCGCCTGGTTTCAGGCCGATTCCCGTGGTTTTCACGGACCAACCATGTCGAAAGAGCAGGTTGATTCAAGCTTTGCTGGCGTGACCTACCGTCGCACTATCGGGGTATGGGACGAAAATCTTGTCGCGCCAGAAGTTCCGGTGGCGACAACAAGCTCGTGGACCGAGCAACTGACAGTACCCGGTAGTCGCAGCATCGATGCGTGGGCGATTAGCTCAGTCACTGTCTCTCCTACACACCGACGCAGAGGGATTGCCCGCTCACTTCTCGAAGGCGAGTTGCGATCCGCTGCTGACATGGGCATCCCGATGGCAATGCTCACTGTCTCAGAGTCGACAATCTACGGTCGTTTCGGCTTTGGTCCCGCAGTTTTTGCCGCGGAGCTTTCCATCGATTCCAAGCGCGCGACTTTCACTTCCGCGAAGCGTCGCGGCAAATTGCAACCGGTTTCGCCCTCAGAGTTCGGCAGCGAAGCCCCGCAGATTTTCGAACGAATCCGCACATCAACCCCTGGGCAGATAAAGGTCTGGCCTCTGCGCTGGGATCAGATTTCAGGCAAAGCGCCCGGTGATGAGGATTACACCAAAAAGACCCGCGTCGTGAGGTTCGACGATGATGGCGGAACTCCGCGCGGCTTTGTCGTCTACCGCGTGACGGGTGGGGGGCTGGACTTCACCAATCACTCGCTGACAGTCGATTATCTCCTCGCTGAGAACGCCGAAGCATACGAGGCTTTGTGGCGTTATGTTCTTGAGGTTGATCTGGTGCGAGAGGTGAAGGCAGAACTCCGCTCAGTGGATGAACCGCTCTTATGGAACCTGACAGACATGCGAGCAGTAAAAGCCACGCCGGTCGACCACTTGTGGCTCCGTATTCTCGATGTTCCGGAGTCTCTCTCGGCGCGCCAGTATTCAGGTGCCGCGCGTATCGGCTTTGATGTTTCGGATGCTCTGGGATTCGCTCAGGGACTTTTCCTGCTGGAGACCGACAAAACGGGCACTCCTCGAGTGTCCAGTGTTGATGAGTTGCCTGCGGATGCAGCCATTGTGGCCCTGTCCGTCAACGAACTGAGTTCCTTGTATCTCGGGGGAGTGGCCGTCGAGTCTCTGGTGACCGCCGGTCGGGTTCGTGAGGTCACCGCCGGGGCTGCGGCAATCGTTGAGCGCACTTTCCACTCGCCGGTTACCCCTTGGTTGAGTGTCTGGTTCTAACGAGACGATTTCAGGAGGCAGCGGGACGGATGCTCAACTAACAGTGCGAGAATTGTCGTATGACTGCCGCTTTCGATCACGTCCACGATCTCGCTAGCTTTGTTTCCGCATCCCCATCCTCGTTTCATGCGGTAGACGAGGCCGCGCGCCGTCTACACGAGGCTGGCTTTAGTGAACTCCATGAGGCCGACGACTGGAACGGTGCTCGTACCCGAAAAGCGGCAAAGTATTTTGTGATTCGCGACGGGGCGATTGCAGCGTGGATCCAGCCGACCAAGGCGACGGCAACGACGCCATTTCGCATCCTGGGCGCTCACACGGATTCGCCGAGCTTCAAGCTCAAGCCGAAACCAACCACAGGCAATGAAGGCATGCTGCAGGCCGGCGTAGAAGTTTATGGTGGGCCGCTGCTGAACTCGTGGCTGGATCGCGAGCTTGAACTGGCTGGTCGAATCATCTTCAGTGATGGCACCACAGAACTGGTGCGTACTGGACCGCTACTTCGTTTTCCGCAGCTCGCAGTACACCTTGATCGCAAGGTCAACGACGGACTGACCCTCAAGCGCCAGATGCACATGAACCCGGTTCTCGGTTTAGGCGACCTTGGCGATGCCGACTTGCTTGAACACCTCGCTTCGCTCTTGTCGACTGAGACTTCAAAGCGCTCCGCAGCTGACATTGACGGCTACGACATCGTTGTCGCCGACACAGCCGCACCCGCCGTATTCGGACTCGAGGAGAAGCTGTTTGCTTCGGGCCGGCTCGACAATCTCTCATCGGTTCATGCGGGCCTTGTCGCCCTCATTGAGCTTTCAACCAAGCTTGATCACATTCCGGTGTTCGTCGCTTTCGATCACGAGGAAGTCGGCTCCGCTACCCGCTCGGGTGCCGCTGGACCGTTCCTCGCGGATCTTCTGGCACGAATCGGTGGCGGGCTCGGAGGCTCAGACACTGATCGGATGCGGGCTGTTGCCCAGTCGTGGTGCCTGTCATCTGACGCAGGTCACGCTGCACACCCCAACTACCCCGAACGGCACGATCCCGTTAACCGGCCGCGCCTCGGTGGGGGTCCGCTGCTCAAGATCAATGCGAATCAACGGTACGCAACAGACGGTGTTGGCGCCGCGGAGTGGGCTCGTGCGTGCCGTCAGGCGGGGGTCGAGTATCAAGAGTTCGTCTCCAACAACGACATGCCATGCGGATCGACGATCGGCCCGATTACTGCGACTCGTTTGGGTATCCGCACGATCGATGTTGGGCTCCCGCTACTCTCTATGCACTCGGCTCGTGAAATGTGCGGCGTCGCTGACCCGCTCGCGTTGAGCAAAGCTATCGCAGCGTTCTTTTCGCCAACATAGAACCGTCTATGCGCTGAGCGCGGCTTCTTTTAGGCGAGCAGTTAGAACAGTGGGGTAGTGCCGTGGGATGGGGCGCTGGATGTCGCACCAAGACGTGAATCGCTTACCGCAGCGCCGGGATAGCCGGGCCCTGCCGGACACTCGCTTCCACGCTGGAAAGACTCCGCAGCACCACGCGCACGCACATCAGCTGCCTCGTTGAGCGGATGACCGACGTGACCGCGAACCCATTCGAACCGGTACCGTCGCCCCACGATGGCGTCGTCGATCTGTTTGAGCAATTCGACATTCATCACAGGTTTGCCGTCGCCCTTGCGCCAACCCTTTTTCTTCCAGCCGGGCATCCACTTGGTCACGGAATTAATCACGTACTGGCTATCGCACAGGATCAATAGATCTTCATCAACGTGGGCAGTTGAGCGAAGCAGCTGCAGAACGGCCATGAGCTCCCCCTGGTTGTTCGTTGCATGATCCCAACCGCCAGCCGCCCACGTATTGTCGTCGACGTACCAGGCCCATCCCGCAGGCCCGGGGTTGCCCAATGCTGACCCATCGGCAGCGGCAATAATCGTCATAACAACCTTTCGTCTGTGCGTGCTTTGTTGCGTTGGCACCAAGCTATTCGACTCTAGTAGCTGCGCATCGCCACAGATTCTGGTCTCCGAGACACTGTGAGCACCATTCGGTTTTAGGCTAGGGCTGTGCCCGATGCCAATATTCTCCCGCCAGCCCTAGAAATCCGCGGACTTACCAAACGATTTGGCGACAAACTTGCCGTGAACTCTGTCGACCTGATCGTTCCGCGCGGCTCATTCTTCGGTCTCGTAGGCCCCAACGGCGCCGGAAAGACCACGACGCTGTCAATGGCAACCGGACTGTTGCGGCCCGACTCGGGCACCGTGGCCGTGCACGGCCTAGACGTCTGGACCAACCTGGTGGAGTCGAAAAAGCGCCTTGGTGTCTTGAGCGATGGGGTGCGGCTGTTTGATCGACTCACCGGCCTGCAACTCGTGACCTACGCTGGCCTCTTGAACGGAATGGAACGCACCGTGGTTGCGGAACGCGCTGCTGATTTACTCGATGTGTTTGATCTCGAGGCTGCCAGCGGAACCCTCGTTGTCGACTACTCAGCGGGCATGACCAAGAAGATCGCTCTCGCCTGCGCCCTCATTCATGCACCTCAAGTGCTGGTGCTCGACGAACCATTCGAGTCTGTCGACCCTGTTTCAGGTGCAAACATCCGCGATATTCTGCACGGTTTCGTTGAGTCGGGCGGAACAGTGATCGTCTCAAGCCATGCAATGGATCTCGTGCAACGCATGTGCGATCACGTCGCCGTGATCGCCGACGGACGTGTTTTGGCATCCGGCACTACCGCTGAAGTTCGAGGTGATTCCACTCTCGAAGACCGCTTTGTTGAATTAGTGGGCGGACGACGTCAGGGAAGAGGGCTCGAGTGGTTGCGCATCTCGTAAGGCTGCGCTTTCGGCTTCTCATTAATGGGCTGAGCCGAAGTCCCTGGCAGGCCGTAGCCGTAATCCTGGGCTCCGTGTACGCGCTATTTCTTCTGTTTTTGGCCATTATCGGCCTCTTCACTATGAGTTTTGCGCCCGCCGAAGTGGGCCGCACGGTGAGCGTGCTCGGCGGTGCTGCGCTCGTGCTCGGTTGGACAGTGCTGCCGCTGCTCAGCTCCGGTATCGACGAAACTGTCGACCCTGCCAAGCTCGCCACTTTCCCCATTCCGATCAATACTCTTGTGCTCGCTCTCGCGGTTAGCGCGCTTCTCGGGGTTCCCGGGGTCGTCACCACTCTCGCCACCCTCGCCACGAGCCTCATCTGGTGGCAATCGCCTCTGATCGCTGTTGTGGCCGTCGTGTGCGGGGCAGTCGGGGCAGCAACCTGCATTGTTGGATCGCGGATGCTCGCAGCCCTGACAGTTCGGATCTCTAGCGGTCGTCGGGCCCGAGAAGCAAAGACCGTGCTGGTTGTGATCCCGCTGATTCTGCTCGGCCCCGCAATTTTAGGCATCTCTTCGCTTTTCCGAGAGTTCTCTGCTGTGTTTCCGGCTATTACCACCGTCGTGGCGTGGACACCTCTTGGTGCCATCTGGGCAGTACCCGGTGATCTCGCGCTCGGAAACCCTGGTTATGCAGTACTTCACGCTCTGATCGGAGTCGCGACGCTCGCAGCCTCTGTGCTTGTTTGGCGTTGGGCACTCGACCGTACACTTGAAAGGCCGGGCCGCTTAACAACAAACGACCGCTCCAAGCGTGGACTCGGTTGGTTCAGAGTCTTCCCCGGAACTCCGAGCGGCGCTGTGGCTGCACGCGCACTCACGTACTGGATTCGCGATCCCCGCTATACCCAGTCGCTCATCAGCGTTCCACTCGTACCTGCGTTGGTGTTTTTTTACAGTGGGGCCAGTGGCGACCTGACCGGTTTGCTCTTTGTCGGGCCCATTGTTGCGGTGCTCCTCGGCATGTCGATCTACACAGATGTCTCCTATGACAACACCGCCTTCAGTTTGCATCTGCAAACTGGTGTCAGCGGTCGAGATGATCGCTGGGGGAGAGTGTTGGGGGTATCGGTATTTGCGATGCCCGTCACGGCCATCCTCACCGTCGCAAGCGTGTGGGTCAGCGGTAGTTGGGACCGTCTGGCTGGGCTTCTCGGGATTTCACTCGGCTTGCTTCTCACAGGGCTCGCACTCTCATCTCTAGTTTCGGCCCGCTTTGCATTCTCGGTGCCCGCGCCCGGTGATAATCCATTTAAATCCCGCCCGGGCGGAGGGTTCACCCTCATGCTGTCGATGTTTGCCTCGTGGACGGCGCTGACGATTCTGGCACTACCGGAGATGATTCTGGCACTACTCGGATTCGCCATCGACCAGCCGATACTGGGGTGGATAGCTCTGGTAGTCGGTGTCGGACTCGGCATGGGGCTGCTGATCATTGGTGTGCGTTGGGGTGGAAAAATTCTTGATCAGCGCGGGGCCGAGTTGCTTGTGCAACTTCAACGACAAAAGTAGCGGCAGAATTCTGACGACGTTTACAGCTAAGCGGCGTAGTGTCTCCCTATGAGTGACGATCCCACTCGCTTGAGGAACCAGCCAGCGCTAACTACCGCTTCTGGCAGTAGTTGGCTTATCGTCGGTGCCCTCTTTGCAGGCATCTCGATTGCGATGCTTGCAGTGCTAGCAACGCTGCCACCGCCTGGCCTAGCGTTGGCTGCTATCGCGGCGATTATCGCTCTCTACGCGGCGATGCTCATTGTGCGGTTCGTTGTGCACGCCCGCAGACGCCGCTTGAAGCTCATCGCCGCATGCTTTCTGACGATCGCGGTGGTCGGTTTGGGTTCAGTCATCGCCATTGCGACAGTGAATTGGGCACCATTGTAACGCTCGAGTGTTGCGACAGAGTGCTAGCGAGACAGCAACTCCGCGCGCGCCGGATTCGCTTCGAACCAGTCGGCGACGTACGAGCACATTGGCAGAACCCTCTTTGAAGAGTTGGATTCGACGTCATCCATCGCAAATTTGACGAGTTCCGCTGCGTATCCTTTGCCACGGTGGGCAGGCTGCGTATAGGTGTGGTTGAACGAAATAGAAACGCCGTTTGAGCGATAGTCGGCAACAGCAACGAGAGCGCCGTCTACATTCATCACGTAGCGGTTCGAGTCAGTCTCGTGCACAAATTGCGTGGTCATAGATCCACCCTAAGCGGGGAGAGCCACTTCGATTGCATTGACGATGGCGGGGTCATCCGGAACCGTCGTCGGGCGAAAACGTTGCACCTCGTTATTCGGCGTGACCAAGAACTTCTCAAAGTTCCAAGCGACGCGACCTGCTTTTCCTGCGCTATCAGGCGTCTTCTTGAGTTCTGCATACAGCGGGTGCGCGGCCTTGCCGTTGAGCTTCACTTTCTCGAACATCGGGAACGTCACACCCCACGTCATCGTGCAATATTCTTTGATCGCATCTTCGGTGCTCAACTCCTGCAAGAACTGATTGCTGGGAAAGCCCAAAACGGCGAACCCGCGCTCACCGTAAGTTTTTTGCAGCTGCTCGAGCTGTTCATACTGCGAAGACAGCCCGCAGCGCGAGGCTACGTTCACGATGAGAACCACCTTGTCGCGAAAATCAGCGAGAGAAGTTTCAGTGCCGTCAATAGAGGTTAGGGGGATGTCGCGAAGTTCGGTCACACGACAACGCTACGCCCGCAGGCTGGGCACTCGCCTGCGACATCCCGAATGTTGCCAGCGAGGTTCGGTACTGTGGAACATTCACCCGAACACTGCGGATGCCGCACAGCGAAAGCGAGTCCATGCCCGATAGCCCCTTGTCAGCGAGTGCCTACGAGGTACTCGGTGTTGAGGCCTCGGCTAGCGACGCTGAGCTGAAGAAAGCCTTCCGTCGTGCGCTTAGGCAAACACATCCGGACACCGGGGGAGATCCCGCGCGCTTTGCCGCAGTTCAACATGCCTGGGATCGTGTGGGCACACCAGAGAAGCGGCGTGGCTACGATGCCGGATTCGTCTCCCGTTCCAGTTCAACGCGCTCCACTAGTTCGCCGTTCGCCGCTGGCGCCGGTGCCGGCTCCGCTCGCGAAAACTCTCGCCCCGGGGCGAGAGCATACGGGCACCCCGGGGGATGGCGACGAGAACGTTTTCTTGACGGCATGCGCGAGTGGGTTGGGCGCGGTGCAAGCCTCGATGATCCTTACGATCCCGTTCTCGTCAGAAGTGCGCCACGCGAGATTCGACGCACCCTCGCTGATGCGCTTGCCGAGGAGGCAACGGCTCGCACGGTGAGCACGCTCGGCATAGGATTCACCGTCTGGCACGATGTTGCTACCGGTTCTCCCGACCGCAAGATCGATCACGTTATCCTCGGCCCTACCGGGCTATTTGCGATGCTCTCGGAAGACTTCGGCGGACAAGTCAAGGTTCGCCGCGGTGAACTCATCGGTCCCACCGTTCAGCCAGAAAAGCCCATGCATGAGCTGTCATCGCGGGCAAAGGCACTCAGCCGCCAGCTCAGGGTCGCCTTCACATGTTTCGTGATTGTTGTTCCTGATGATGCCCTTGTTCAACCTCAGGCGTCTCTCGGCTCGGTGCGCGGACAGCCTGCGATTGTGGTGCGCCAGAGTGTTCTTGCCCACCTTCTCCGCACCGGTCCTGATGCAGCGCGCAGTCGTCACATTGGCGGCAACGAGCTCTTTGATGTTCGCACCAGGCTCAGCAACGGAATCACGTTCGTTGACTAGCAGGCGCGGCCTCTAAAGTTTCTCCGTTAGTCAATCGCCGTTCATCCGACGCCGGTGTCGCACGGCGCTGGTACGCGCACGCCGGGAGTAGGGTATTCACGTGAAGACGGACGCCGCCCTTTCGCGGCGATTGACCACACTCGATGCCACCATGATTGGTCTTGGATCAATGATCGGCGCTGGGGTGTTCGCAGCATTCGCGCCCGCAGCTCAGGCCGCCGGCGCTGGTCTGCTGATCGGGCTGGTGATCGCTGCAGCCGTGGCGTGGTGCAACGCCGCAGCTTCCGCACAACTCGCGGCAGTGCATCCGGTAGCTGGGGGCACCTATGCGTACGGCAGGGAGCGGCTAGGACCTTGGTGGGGTTTCTTCGCTGGATGGTCATTTCTCGTTGGTAAGACAGCAAGTTGCGCCGCTATGGCGCTCGTATTTGCCGCGTATGTTGCGCCCGCTGCGTGGGAGAAGTCGGTTGCCATCGCCGCCATCGTTGCTATGACGACTGTGAACCTTCTCGGTGTGACACGCACTGCGTTAGCCACAAAGATCATTGTGACGTTTGTGGTGGTCGTGCTCGTCGGTGTTTTGGTCGTCGCCGTAGGTTCAGATTCGTCGACAGCACACCAGATTTCTTTCCTTGGCAACACTAGTATTTACGGAATCCTTCAGTCAGCGGGTGTGCTGTTTTTCGCGTTTGCCGGGTATGCACGCATCGCGACGTTGGGCGAAGAGGTCATCAACCCGCAGCGCGCGATACCCCGCGCGATCATGATCGCCCTTGCTATCACCGCTGCCCTTTATCTGGCGTTGGGCCTGGCGATGCTCTCCGTGTTGGGGGTAGCGGGGCTGGCACAGTCACAGGCACCGGTCGCCGATCTACTAGATTCTGCTGGCTGGGGCTGGGCCTGGGCATCCAGTCTTGTTTCAGTGACCGCCGGTGTCGCCTCGCTCGGAGCCCTACTGGCGTTGATGGCAGGAATCGGCCGCACAACGTTCGCAATGGCGCGAAATAGCGACGTGCCACGCTGGCTCGGCGCCGTGCATCCTCAGTTCGCGGTGCCGTATCGTGCCGAGCTGATACTCGCGATCGTCGTGATTGTGGTGATATTGCTCGCTGACCTTCGTGGCGCAATCGCGTTTTCATCGTTCGGGGTTCTGCTCTATTACTTCGTAGCGAACGTTGCCGCATTTACTCAACCCCAGACACAGCGTCGTGTGCCTCGATTTGTCAGCGTACTAGGGGCAGCGGGATGCTTGGTACTGGTGGCGACTGTTCCTCTCATTGGTGTTGTGGTTGGGGCGATCATCCTGATCGTAGGAATTCCTGTGCGTTTGTTGTCGAATCGACAATCTCGCGGACTTTCCGCTCATGGCGCATAGGCTGGTTCTCTCTTAAGGAAGAGGTATTTGGATTCGTGATTCGCGTAATTAGCTACAACCTCCGCAAACATAAAGCCGTCACCGAGTTGGCGGCACTCGCAGAAACCCCTGACCTTGATGCTCTTTGCCTTCAAGAGGTTATTTCGTCTGAGCTTCCGACCGAGATTGGTGATTTGCATCTTGCGAATTCGACCAAAAACAACAGGCTCGGGCTTGCCGTCTACTATCGGCGCGAGCGCTATGAGCAGACCGCGAGCCAGTCTTTCGAACTAAAGAAGTCAATTCATGACCGGGTATTCACGCCAACTACAGAGCGACTCGTCGGTTCTCGATTAGTCGACCGCGACTCCGGGCATGAGCTTGTTCTTGCGTCGTTCCATGCCGCTCCGCTCACCGCGCTCAACTCGTTGCGTCGCAACCAGATCAAAGCTGCGCACGAACTTCTGCAGACTCTTGGGTCTGGCGCGCCAATTCTTATGGTGGGTGACTACAACTATCCGCTCTTCAAAGAAGGACTCAGCCAGCACGTTAACAAGACTGGCTACGACCTCTCCCTGAGCGACAGCATGACCTACACCAACTACAAGTTCTTCCGCGGGCACTTCGATTTCGTGACTTCGCAGGGGTTCACCGTCGAGGGCGTAGAGACTCTTGCTCGCGGCGCGTCAGATCACATGCCGATCTTGGTGACGGCCCAGTACGGCTCGACGAGCACACACCGCTCAACAATACGTCAGAGCCCCGCGCAGGCTAAGGGCGAAGGTGACGCAGCCATTGGTAGGTCACGCTAGACCTGTGTGCGCGTAGCTCTGCTAGCGCGCAGGGTAGTTAGCCTTCGCCGCCGAGGTTTCCAGCGAGACGATCGTGCATGTACAGACTTGCTTCGTTGAGACCGATGAGAACCACACGTTTCCCGAGGCGCTCATATTTGGTCGTGATCGCATCAAGTGCAGCAACCGTTGAGGCGTCCCAGATGTGCGAGTTTGACAGGTCAATAATGATCCGATCCGGGTCATCTGAGTACTCGAACTGGGTCGTCAAGTCGTTGCTGGATGCAAAGAAGAGCTCGCCGTTGACGCGGTAGTGGGCGGTAGGAACCGTCTCATCCTCGGGCAATGTGCGCTCGACGGTTGCGAAGTGCGCAACGCGGCGGGCGAAAGCGACCATCGCTACGATGATTCCCACGAGCACACCGATTGCCAGGTTGTGGGTCGCGACAACGACAACGACCGTCGCTACCATAACGACTGTCTCGCTCATCGGCATCCGCTTGAGGGTTGACCACTGCACGCTGTGCCAGTTGAAGGTAGAGACCGCGACGATGATCATCACGGCAACGAGTGCAGCCATGGGGATGAGGGCGACGATGTCACCCAGCACAACGATCAGGATGAGCAGGAAGATCCCGGCCAAGAAGGTCGAGATGCGTGTGCGAGCTCCGGATGCTTTCACGTTGATCATCGTTTGACCGATCATTGCGCAGCCGCCCATTCCGCCGAACAGACCGGAAAGTACGTTCGCGACTCCCTGGCCCCAGGCTTCACGCGTTTTGCGCGAGTGGGTGTCAGTGATGTCATCGACCAGTTTGGCCGTGAGCAGTGACTCGAGGAGTCCGACGAGCGCCATCGCGAGGGCGAAGGGGCCAATAATCGAGAGCGTATCCCACGTGAGAGGAACGTTCGGGATGAAGAGCTCGGGAAGGCTGCGGGGAAGTTCACCCTGGTCGCCGACTGTTGGCACCGCGATCGCCATGGTCACGGTGACGATCGTGATCAACACAATTGCAACCAGCGGTGCGGGGATCACTTTAGTGAAGCGCGGCATCAGCACCATGATGATGAGTCCGACGCCCACGAGCGGGTAGACCATCCACGGCACATTGATGAGTTGTGGAAGTTGGGCCATAAAGATCAGGATCGCCAACGAGTTGACGAAGCCGAGCATGACGCTTCGGGGGATGAAACGCATGAGCTTGGCTACGCCAAGCACCCCCATGACCACCTGGATAAGTCCACCGAACATCACCGTGGCGATGAGATAGTCCATGCCATATTCGCGGGCTACTGGTGCGATCACGAGTGCAATCGCTCCCGTAGCTGCGGTGATCATTGCTGGCCGGCCGCCGAGGAAGGCGATCGATACGGCCATCACGAATGAGGAGAACAATCCAACCCGCGGGTCGACTCCGGCAATGATCGAGAATGAAATTGCCTCAGGGATCAGAGCCAGCGCTACAACAAGCCCCGCCAAAACTTCACGAGTGAGGATGCGCGGCGTGCGGAGCGCGGTGAGCACAGACGGTTCTGCACGATAACGGTTAGGCCGGGGTGTTTGAGCAATAGCGATAATTTTCTCCTGCGAAATGCGCCACACGAGGGCGCGGTTTACTAAATGTTTAAGGAGCCTGGGTGCGAGATTCGCACGGCTGAGAGCCAGCAACGTTGCCGGCTATAGACCAGGGTTAGCCCGGGCTAGAAAGGAACGGACAACAGTCGGTGCATCTGGGTCCACTAACACGTTAGCGGATCGAGCAGATTCATGGGCGACTCTCAGTCTGTGTGGTGCTCCGCACGCGTGTGATTCAGTGGCATCGTCCACCGGCCGGGTAGCTCACTCAAAACGGGCGGTTTCGGTTGACGATCCCCGCTAAGAGAGCATGCGCGAGTGGGAGCGCCGAGACGATCATCAGCATTGTTCCCAGGTTCGAATCTGTCGGCCGCAAGAGGATTCCGCCAATCAGCAACCCCGTGAAGAGAATTGCCGACAGCACCCGGCGGGTGAGCTGTTCGATCACGCGAAGTCGCTTATCTGCCCCGGGCGTCTCTACAGCGAGTTGACCGCGTTGCATGAGAGTGGCGACGCTCTCCAACTGTTGAGGCAACCGCAGGAGGAGTCCTGCAGACGATAAAGCCTGCTTAGCGAACTCCTTGACCGTGCCGCCGCCCTCATCAATCGCGAGTCTCTGAGCGAAGGGCTCGATCGCCGTCCACACGTTATACGAAGAGTTGAGGTTGCTGGCTACACCAGACGTCACAGAGACGGCCCGGATGATCAGCAAGAAGTTCTCGGGAAGCTGGAACGGCATGGTGCGCATAACGTCACCAAATTCGTTGCCGAATTCCCTGAATTCTTCTGGGTCGACTCGCTGGAGTTCGGCGAATCCCATTCCGCCAAAGCGGTCGAAAAGCTCACCCATCGCTCGTTCCAGTGGCGCAGTCTCGGCGGAACGCAACAGCACTCCCATATCGCGCACGCTGGCGACGAGTCCTGGTGCGTCTCGTGCGGCCGCAGCAATAATGAGGCGCTGCAATCCCCGGCTGAGGTTTTCAGGAACTTCGCCCATCATTCCGAAATCAATGAAGGTGAGCGTCCATTCTGGTGTCGCGGGATCCGCCCGATCGACGTCTGCGGGAGTGACAAAAATGTTGCCTGGATGCGGATCGGCGTGAAAGAAGCGGTGAATGAAGAGTTGCTCAAACATTGCGCGCGACAACTCGTCAGCAACCTCTGAGGGGTTTATCCCTGCTGCTTCGAGGCGCCGCAGATCGTTGATCTTAATGGCGGTCGCGTCAGAGAGCGTCAAGATTCGTCGTGTTGTGCGCTCCCACACGACCTCTGGGGCTTGCACCCTCGGGTCGTCAGCGAAGTTCGCGGCGAAACGTTCAGCGTTGCTGCCCTCGTTGAGGTAGTCGATCTCCCGCAGGCTAATGACGGCGAACTCTTCTAAGAGGGCGGGAAGATCTACGCGGCGCGAAATGAAGCGAACGCGGCTGAGCCAGCGAGCGACCTTCCGTAGTGCGGAAAGGTCAACATCGATGATCTCTGCGATCCCCGGACGCTGAACTTTGACGACGACAGCGTTGAATCCCACATCAGTAGCATCTGACGGCGTGAGACGTGCGCGATGTACTTGGCCGAAGGACGCCGCGGCGATGGG
This sequence comes from Rhodoglobus aureus, assembly GCF_039527955.1. NCBI lineage: Bacteria > Bacillati > Actinomycetota > Actinomycetes > Micrococcales > Microbacteriaceae > Rhodoglobus > Rhodoglobus aureus. The sequence continues at coordinate 160,563 of NZ_BAAAKW010000030.1, forward strand.
CGCCGGATCCACAAAGTCGTATGCCCGCTCAAGCGAGAGTCCAAGTTCGCGCTCGGCACTCTCGCGGATGAGCGCAAAGTCAACCGCAGGTACTTCATCCTGAAGCCCCTCGAGTTCGCGAGTGATCTCTGCAGGGAGCACGTCGAGGCGTGAGGACATGAATTGCCCGACCTTGATCATGAGGCCACCGAGGTCTACCGCGAGTGTGTGGAAGTTGCGTGCGATATGGGCGGCACGAGCGAGCCGGCGTCGGGCCGCAACGCGTTCAAGGCCGAAGCGCGGTAGTACGAGTTCGAACCACCATTCCAGAACCATGTACCGGGCAGCGAAACGCAGGATCCGACGGTAGCGGGCGCGCAGCTGTCTGGTGTCGGTCATCGATTCTCCCTAGTGCCGACGGTGCGGCGACATCCGATCAGTCCTGAGCGAGGATTGCGTAAAGCTTACGACGCGCATCATCAACAACTGTGATGGCTTCATCGACCTGCTCAGGGTTGCCATTGCGCATGATCGGGATCACGGCTTCGGCCAGTTTGGCTGCAGCATGGGGGAGTGCAGTCGGTCGTGACGTGTCGCGTGGCTCAGAGTCATGCCACGGAGCTGGACGGCTCGACTTGACCTCGTCATTACCTTTCTCAGTCAGCGTGTAGGTCTTCTTGCCGTCGGCCTCATGCGCTTCGATGAGCCCTTCGTCGGCCAGCAGCTGAAGCGTCGGGTAGACCGAACCAGGGCTGGGCTTCCACGCGCCATTACTGCGCTTCTCGATCTCGTGAATAATTTGGTAGCCGTGCATCGACTCTTCGGCCAGAAGGGAAAGGATGGCGACGCGCACATCACCGCGGCCCATGCGCGGTGCTACTCGGCGCTCAAACTCTGAACGCACGTTGTCGAGGGCGTCCCAGAGGCCTTGGCCTGCGTGGTCGAATGCCTCTGCGAACGGGCGGCGAGAGTTGCGCCCACCGGTTCCGAATGAGTTGTTCATGCTAATCCTCCACTCTCTGGATGCGGGGCACGAGCGGCCCTGCCGATACTCAACGATACATCGTTGGCATCCAGTCAGTAGAAAATCCCAGAGAATGTACAGCCGCCGAAGACAGCGAACTGTCTCGGAGACAAGCGACCCCGGAAACGGAAAAAGGCCGGCAGCCGTATAAAACGACCTGCCGACCTAATTTCTCAACCACTGATTCGTAAGTCCGAATCATTCGCTGTGCGCGAGGGGGTGTGTGGTTTCAGGAGATCGTTCATACCTGTGTCGGGTCATCGTTCCTAACTGATAGTTCATCGCTGTCTCGGAAGATGCTGCACGGTTGACAGTGAGTCGAT